>JAKLQR010000128.1 GCA_022013235.1 Thermodesulfovibrionales bacterium
ATAGACGCCTTGTAGGCGGGGTAAAACCCGAAGAACAGCCCTACCATGCCGGAAAATCCGAAGGCAAGAAAAATCGAGAGAGGGGATACGATTGTTGACCATCCGGCAATCATTGCGATTATCTTGGATGCGGAAAGGCCGGTGATGATTCCGGCTATGCCGCCGATTAATGACAACGTAAGCGCTTCGATGATGAACTGCATTCTGATATCCCAGGTCTTCGCCCCTATCGCCATGCGTATCCCGATCTCCCTTGTCCTCTCGGTAACCGATACAAGCATTATGTTCATAATCCCTATCCCGCCTACAAGGAGAGAGACCGATGCAATAGCGGCGAGCAGAAGGGTCATTACCTGAGTCGACTGTTCCGCAGTCTGCATGATCGAGGTAAGGTTTCTCACGGTAAAATCATTCTCCTGTTTTGGGCCGATATGGTGTCTCTGCCTGAGCAGTTCGAGTATCTGCCTCTCCGCAGCCGCCATGTCTTCCGTGCTGCTTGCCTTTACCATAATCCTCCGCACCGTACCGGGGAACGCGGTGCCGAAGAGTTTCTTCTGTGCGGTTGTGATAGGAACATAGATTGCGTCGTCCTGGTCCTGTCCCTGCGGAGACTGTCCCTTCACGGAAAGTACCCCGATGACGGTAAAGGGGACTTTTTCTATTCTCACTACCTGGCCGACCGGATCGGCTTCTCCGAATAAATTTTCGGCAACGGTCATGCCGAGCAGGCAGACTTTTGTGGCATTTCTCACGTCCTGCCGGGTGAACGATCTTCCCGATTCAAGCGCCCAATCGCGTATCGCAAGCATTCCCGGCGTCGTCCCTGTCACCCCGGTTGACCAGTTCTGTGAGCCATAGACAACCTGTGCAACGCCGTTGTGGATAGGGGCAACGTCTGAAACAGCAGGACATTCGTTTTGTATCGCCGCTGCATCGTCAATGGTGAGAGTAGTCTGGGTTCCCGAACCCATTCTCACCCCTGCCGAGGTCGTCGCACCCGGAAGGACCATGATGAGGTTGCTTCCGATGCTCGATATCTGTTCTGCAATCCTTTTGCTTGCTCCCATTCCGATGGAAAGCATGGCGATCACCGCTCCGACGCCGATGATGATCCCAAGCATGGTGAGCGCGGAACGCATTTTATTCCGTTTCAAAGCCCTGAAAGAAATGCGTATTGCAGTCGGGATATCGATCATGACATTCCTGTCCTTTCGTCGCTGATGATCCTGCCGTCAAGGAATCTTATGGTTCTCCGGCCATACGCTGCGATGTCCTGCTCATGGGTCACGAGTATTACCGTGATATCGGATTCCGTGTTCAGTCTTGTGAAGAGTTCCATTACTTCTGCGCTCGTCTTTGTATCGAGGTTCCCTGTCGGTTCATCTGCGAGGATAATCGCCGCGTTATTCACGAGGGCCCTGGCTATGGCAACCCTCTGCTGCTGCCCGCCGGAAAGCTGACCGGGATAAGACTCTTCCCGTCCTGCAAGCCCCACATTTTTCAGCGCTTCCTCTGCGCGCCCTCTGCGGTCTTTCGGTGGAAGTCCGTTGTAGAGCATGGGCAGTTCGACATTCTCAAGGGCTGATGTCCGGGGTAACAAGTTGAAGCCCTGGAAGACAAATCCTATCTTTTTATTCCGTATGTGCGCCCGTTCGTCCCTTTCGAGATTCCCGACATCGATGCCCCCAAGCATATACTGGCCGCTCGAAGGAATATCAAGGCATCCGAGGATGTTCATGAACGTGGATTTACCCGAACCCGACGGTCCCATAACTGCGACAAATTCTCCTGCCTCTATGCGTGTGGAAACATTCATGAGCGCGTTCACCTCGACGGAACCGGCCCGGTATATTTTGCAGATGTCTCTGGTTTCGATAAGCGCCATATCAGAAAAATCTCGGGCCCGGAGGCGCGTCCTGCTTCTTCTGTCCCTTGGCCGCGGACTCGATGATTACTTCCTGCCCTTCCTGAAGGGTATCCGGGATGATCTCAGTGTAACTGCCATCGCTGATGCCGGCAGAAATATTGATACGCTTTGGCTTGCCCTGCTCCAGTATCCATATCCCCGGACCGCTCACCGCCTTTTTCTCAGTGCTCTTTTTCTCATTTTCATCAAGCTTGAACCTCAGGGCAGCGTTCGGTATTTTCAGGACATCTTTCTTTGTTGCAATAATAATCGATACGTTCGCGGTCATGCCGGGCTTGAGTTTGAGTTCAGGGTTCTCCACCTGAATCACCACATCATAGGTCACGACATTCTGCACAGTAATCGGAGCGTTTCTCACCTGCCACACCTTCCCCCTGAAGACAAGATCGGGATAGGCATCGACCGTAAACTCGACATCCTGCCCGACACTCACCTTCCCAATATCAGCCTCGTCCACATTCGTGTCGATCTGCATTTTTGTGAGGTCCTGGGCTATGGTGAATAATGTCGGAGTCTGAAAACTCGCGGCCACGGTCTGTCCCACATCCACGTTTCTTGATATCACAACCCCGTCAACGGGGGAGAGTATCCTCGTATACCGGAGATTCGTCTCTGCAAACTCGACTGCCGCCTCTGTCTGGGCAACCTGGGACTTCGCAGCGCTTACCGACGCCTTTGCAGTTTCGTAGTTTGTCTCAGCGGTATCCAGATCGCTCCGCGCAATGAGATTCTTTGAGAATAATTCTGTATTTCTTTCCATGGTCCGCTTCGCGTCTACCAGTGTTGCCCCGGCTTTTTCAACATTCGCCCGCGCCGCGAGGAGGTTCGCTCTTGCCTGCTGCACCTGCGCCTGGAAGGTTGAGGGATCTATCTGCGCGATGATCTGGCCTTTTTTCACCGGAGAATTAAAGTCAACGGATATGTTCCTGATCGTGCCGGAAACCTGGGTGCCGACAAGCACTGTAGTGACTGCATTGACCGTCCCTGTCGCAGTGACCGACATAACTATGTCACCTTTTGCAACCTTTTCTGTTTTATATTTGATGTCACTGTTGTTGTTTCTGAGCAGAAAAAACGCTGCGGCAGCAAGCGCTGCGCCTATAAGAATGATGAATAGTATCTTTTTCATTTCAGGCCCATTGCCTTCTCGATACTTGCCTGCGCAATCTTGTAATCATAGAGCGCCTGGATATGTGCGGTCCTCGCGTTATTCAATGCAACCTCCGCATCAGTGACCTCGATAGGATTCCCGACGCCTGCCGTATATCTGCCGTTTGCAATGTCCAGATTCTCCTGCGCCTGCTCTACGCCGAGTTTTGCTGTGGGAATCGCTTCTTCCGCTGCCCTGAGATACAGGAATGCCTGTTGTACTTCCAGGAATATCGTCTGTCTCAGAGACTCTTCGTTCGCCCTGAGGATATTCAGGCCCGCCCTTGCCTCTTCCACCTGATATTTTGTGTAGAAACCGCTGAACAGAGGGAATGAAAGTGTTGCGCCCGCATTCCATCCGTGCTCAAGCGGGAATTGTTCTCCCGACCAGTTGTATCCCGCGCTGCCGGTCAATACCGGGTAGTATCCCGTCCTGGCAAGATTGATAGAACTCTCGGCTGCCTGTCTTTTTACAAGGACCGACTGTAAATCGGGCCTGTTCTTATATGCCTTTGAGAGCGCGTCTTCCAGCGTTGTCTCATATTTCTCAAAAGAAAGATTTTCGTCGAGCAGGTATTCAGGCGCATCAGGAATACCCATTGCATTATTGAGGGTCACAATGGCGATCCGCAACGCATTCTCATTCCTGATCAGGTTCAGCTTCGCATTGCTCACATCCACCTCTGCCTTGGTGACATCGAATTTTGGTCTTGTGCCGACCTCAAAAAAACCCTTTGCCTGCTCAAGATGCTGCTGGGTCTGCTTTACCGTATCTTCCGCAACAAGCCTGGTATATTTCGCCTGCACAACCCCGTAGTATGCCTGTTTGACCGAGAGGATAATTTGTTCGGTCACACTCTCCATATCTGATGCGGCTGAATCACGGTTCAACTTCTGGATCTTCACCTCTGTCGGGGTTTTCCCGAAATCGTAGAGTGTCTGACTGAGACTGAATCCGGTCGAATACTGGTCGAACGCTTCGTTCGTCCTCCCTGAGACGGAGGAAGAACCCGAGGTACCGGACGAAGGGGAGATCCTGCTGTAGCTTGTCGACCAGTTCATTTGGGGATAATAATTCGCCTTCGCCTGCCCGATCCTGCTCTCGTTCGCAGAGACCGTATTTTTCGCGGCCGTGATATCAGGATGCATTTTGACCGCGATCCCGATGCATCTCTCCAGGTTCAGTGACTCACCCTGTTGAATGAGTTCGTCTGCTTCTGCATGGAGAGGCAGAGCGAATATGAAAAACAGCATGAAAGGCATGTACCATTTCATTTTGACCTCCTATAATGTCTTTGCAGCCTGAGACCCTTTGGTTCCCTTGTGCCTGCTAAGCCGGAAGTTTACTTTTTCCTGAAACACGTCGAGGTAGTAATACACAACGGGCGTGATGTAAAGGGTCAGGATTTGTGATACAACAAGACCGCCCACAACGGCGAGACCAAGAGGGCGCCGGGATTCCGCCCCTGCTCCAAACCCAAGGGCAATGGGGAGCACTCCCATAAAGGCCGCCATGGTGGTCATCATGATAGGGCGGAAACGGATGATGCAACCCTGATAGATGGCATCGAGGGGGGACTTCCCTTCTTTCCGCTCCGCATCGAGCGCGAAGTCGATCATCATGATCGCGTTCTTCTTCACAATCCCCACGAGCATGATGACCCCGACAAAGGCATAGACGTTCAGGTCCTTCTGGAAAATGAGAAGGGTGATAAGCGCCCCGAACCCCGCTGCCGGAAGCCCTGAGAGAATGGTCAAGGGATGAATAAAACTTTCATAGAGGATGCCGAGTACGATATAAATTACAAAAATGGCCATGATAAGGAGGATCGTCAGGCCGCGGGTTGACGCCTGGTAGGCCTGGGCCGCCCCCTGAAACGAGTAGCTTACCGTCTGAGGGAGCGTTTCACGGGCCAGCTTATTGATGATCGGCACTGCGGTCCCCAGAGAAACACCCGGTTTCACATTGAAGGATATGGTGACGGCAGGAAGTTGTCCGAGATGGTTTACCGTGAGAGGACCGATGCTCCTGGTGAGTTTTGCGACCGAGTTAAGCGGGATGAGGTCTCCTCTGGAGGACCTGATATAGAGCAGTGAAAGTGCGGAAGGATTGGTCTGGTAACGGGGGTCCAGTTCGAGGATGACTCTGTACTGATTATTGGGCGCATAGATAGTGGAGACCTGGCGGGAGCCATAGGCATAGTATAATGCGTCTTCAATCTGCTGCGCGGTCAACCCGACCGCTGATGCCTTGTCCCTGTCTATCTCAACATCGACCTGAGGATTTGTGATCTGGAGGTCGCTGGTTACGTCCTGGAGGTCAGAAATGCCGCGCATTTTTTCTTCCATGAGGGGAACCACGCGATAGAGTTCATCGGTATCGGGGCCCTGGAGTGTGAACTGGTACTGTGCTTTGGTGAGTTGTCCTCCGATCCTCACCGGTGGCGGGTTCTGAAGGAACATCATGATGCCGGGCACTTGCATGACTTTGGGCCG
>JAKLQR010000129.1 GCA_022013235.1 Thermodesulfovibrionales bacterium
CTAAGACGGTTATAAGTAAGGATACATATTCTCACACCCTCCCCTTTGTCCCCTCCCCTCAAGGGAGGGGAGATAAGTAAGTCCCCTCTCCCCTGGAGGGAGAGGGAAAGGGTGAGGGGGATCCTTTCTGTATTTATTATTATGAGACTGTTAATAACCCGCTGATTTCAGGCGAAACTCCCCGGCGGGCATGGCTCTCTTGACAGCAAAGGAGCGTTCCATTTAGAATTGAGTGAGCGCTCACTCACCTATTCTTTACATTTACGGGACTGAAGGCCAGGAGATTAAATGTTCAAAAAATCTGAGGACAAATCTTACAAGCGCACACTCATTCTTGATGCGGCCATGAAAACCTTCGTGAAACGGGGATATTCCGACACGAGGGTTTCGGAGATCGCTGCCGAGGCAAAGGTGGCCGAGGGCACGCTCTATAATTATTTCCCGAGCAAGGAAGAGATCCTCCTCGCGCTCTTTGACGAAAAATGGGGCGGGATCATCGACGAAATCAAAAAGAAGATCAGCCGCCTCAATAACCCGAATGATAAACTGAAGGCGATTTTCTCAATGGTGGTAACCATGTTCAAAAAAGACCGCCATCTTGCGGAAATCTTTCTCATCGATATCAAGCAAAGCAGCATTTTCCTGAACAATTATACGATCAACCGGGTTGTTGAATTCATTGACCTCATCGAAGAGATACTCGAGGAAGGGAAGAAAAAAGGTATCTACCGGAAGAACCTCGATACCAGGGTTGCGAAGATGGTAATTTTCGGGGCTGCCCAGGGGATACTTCTCAGCTGGGTATTGAACGAGTCGAAGGCAGTAAAAAGCAGGACCTTTCAATTTTCCCTTTTCCGCGCGGCCCGCGCATTAAAGAATATTTTTAAATCAGGGTTAATGGAAGAAAGACGATGATATTTCAGGACCTGAGAGAGTTTATCAATTTTCTGGAAAAGAAGAAGGAACTTGTGCGCATCACCGCAGAGGTGGACCCGGTCCTTGAGGTGACGGAAATAACTGACCGGATCTCGAAAAAAGGAGGCCCTGCGCTCCTGTTCGAAAATCCGAAAGGCTCGAAAATACCGATCGCCATCAATCTTTTCGGCTCGTTTCAGAGGATGAGCTGGGCCCTCGGTGTCGATGACTTCAATACGGCAAACAAGAAATTTTCCCATTTTCTGAATCTAGATGTTGACCTGACATTACGACAAAAGGCAGAGGCATTGTATGGACTTTATAAGCTGAGCACATCCAAACCGAAGGAGGTCAGGAAGGCGCCCTGCCAGGAAGTAATACTTGACAGAGACTTTTCTCTTGTTGACTATCCGGTGCTCAAAACCTGGCCGGACGACGGCGGAAGGTTCATCACCCTCCATTTGGTTATCACAAAAGACCCTGAAAGCGGCAAGCAGAACCTCGGCATGTACCGCATGCAGGTATTTGACGACAGGTCAACCGGCATGCACTGGCATACCCATCATGACGGCGCGGTGAATTTCAGGAAAACTATCAAGGCGGGGAAACGGATGGAGGTCGCGGTTGCGCTCGGAGGCGACCCGATCACAATTTTTTCGGCTACTGCACCGCTTCCCTACGGCATAGAAGAGTTGTTCTTTGCCGGCTTTCTGCGGGGGGCCCCTGTTGAGGTCGTGAGGGCAAGAACTGTAGACCTGCTTGTTCCGGCGAACGCCGAGATCATCCTTGAGGGATATGTCGGGGCAGAAGAAACACGGAGAGAGGGCCCGTTCGGCGACCATACGGGCTATTATTCCGTCGCCGCAGAGTATCCCGTCTTCCATGTAACCTGCATAACTCAGAGGAAAGACCCCATATATCCTGCAACCATCGTCGGCAGGCCGCCGATGGAAGACTGCTACATGGGCAAGGCTACAGAACGGATGTTCCTCCCTTTCATCAAGATGCAGTTCCCCGAGATCGTCGATGTGAATCTTCCGCTTGAAGGCGTATTTCATAACTGCGCCCTGATATCGATCAGAAAAGCCTATCCGATGCATGCGCGGAAAATAATGAATGCGATATGGGGCCTCGGGCAGATGATGTTCACCAAGTTCATTTTTATCTACGATGAGGACGTAAATGTGCAGGACACTTCGGAGGCTGCGTGGAAGGCTTTTAATAATGTCGACCCCGCGCGTGACATCCTGATTTCGGAAGGTCCGCTCGATGTGCTTGACCATTCGTCGCCGAGGCCTCTCTACGGGGCAAAAATGGGGATCGATGCCACGAAAAAATGGCCTGAAGAGGGGTATCAACGGGAATGGCCGGATGAGATAAAAATGTCCGATGAGATAAAGAAACTCGTTGAGCAGCGGTGGAAAGAGTACGGTGTGGACTAAATACCCACCCTCCCTTAGTCCCTCCCATCAAGGGAGGGAAATATCCTCTCCCCTGGCGGGAGAGGATCGAGGAGAGGGGGAAAGAGAATGATTTCCTTCGATAAAGTCAAAATTTATCTTGAGATGATCAAGTTCCAGCACAGCGTCTTCGCCCTCCCTTTTGCATATCTGGGGGCCTTTCTCGCGGAGATGAAAGTCCCGGGGCTGAAAACTCTCTTCTGGATTACCCTGGCAATGGTCGGAGCGAGAAGTTTTGCCATGGCGGCAAACCGTCTTATTGACCTGGAAATCGACCGGCGGAACCCGAGAACAGCGGAAAGAGCACTGCCGAAAGGGCTTCTCTCTGTTTCAAATGTAATCATATTTTCTCTGGTGAGCCTGGGGGGGTTTCTGCTCGCCGTCTATAACCTTGCTCCAATCTGCCGGTTTTTATGGCCTTTTGCAGTCATACCCTTTATTCTTTATCCCTATACAAAAAGGTTCACCTGGCTTTCCCATTTTGTCCTTGGCATCTGCCTGGGACTGGCCCCGGTCGGGGCATGGGTTGCGGTGACTAACACTATCAGCGCAGAGCCACTCATAATCGGGGCGGCGGTGCTTTTGTGGGTTGCCGGTTTTGACATCTTCTATGCACTGCAGGACATGGATTTCGACCTGAAGGAGCAACTCTATTCGATTCCTGCACGGTTCGGTATTCACGCGTCTCTTCTCTTGACCAGGCTTTTCCACCTGACGTCGATATTCCTGTTTCTCTGGGCCGGGGTCCGTCTGAACCTCGGCTTTTTCTATTTCGCAGGGGTATTCATCGCTGGGTCTCTCCTCGCCTATGAGAACAGTCTGATAAAAGCGAACGATCTGTCCAGGCTGAATATGGCTTTTTTCACAATGAACGGGATTCTCAGTGTCCTGGTGTTTTTCTTCTCTGCAGCAGAGGTACTGTTCGGGAGGGGGAAAGTTGTCTGAGTACGTAATCGGAATAACCGGAGCAAGCGGCAGTGTCTACGGCATCAGGCTGATACAGGAACTGGCGGGCAGGAAGCACAGGGTCCATGTTGTGCTGACCTCTGCAGGGAAAGCGGTGATGCAGGAAGAACTTGGGGTTGAGGGTCTCACAGATTTCAGAAAACTCGGCATACAAAGGCACAGGTCTTATATAAAAGTCTGGGAGAACACTGATTTTGAAGCGCCTTTCCTGAGCGGCACCAGCGCGCCTGAAGCAGTGATCGCCATTCCCTGCAGCATGGGGAAACTGGCTGCAATAGCGAATGGCATA
>JAKLQR010000130.1 GCA_022013235.1 Thermodesulfovibrionales bacterium
CCCGCCTCCAAGTGTACGGTCAAATTCAACCATCCCGGTTTTAAGCCTCATCTCCGGGGCAAGGGAAATGGCATCAATGGTCTGGGGCTGGCTCATGGCATAAGACGTTTTCCCTTTGCGCTCGGATTTGACCAGCTCCTCCACCATACTGTTCCATTCGCCGCAGTCAGGGCATCGCCCCAGCCATTTTAGTGCCTGGTACCCGCAGCTCTGGCATACATAAATGGGTTTTTTCTGTTTTGTCATTTCCCGAGATCTCTATGCGTCCTAATTGAAATTTTACGACTTATTGAAAATATATTGCTCCTGGTATCTATCCTTATTAACCCGTCTAAACCCTCTCGCCTGACTGGATATGCGAAGCGGAAAAAGCTCCAAACAAAAACTATTCAGAAACTGCCTGATTTGCAAGATTTAATTTGAAAATTCTTAACAAAAATGTTACGAGTGCCTACATAAATACAACTTGACATTAAATCGCAAAACAATATTTATTATTGGCCGGGATTTTGTGGGAAGCGATACTGTGTGCTCAGCAAAACTGCCCTTTTTACGTACAAATACAGTGATTTGTATGCGCCGGATTGCGAAGGCGGAATTCTCTGGTCCGACAAACCTTAAGTAAATAGGGCCGTATATCAGGCTGGCGTGTCTTTGGTTGTAAATGCAGCAGCTTATACGGCAATTGATCATGCAGAATCTGAGTCGAGAGAAATTGAAATGATAAAAAGCCTTTTTTACTTCATCAGGCTGATATTCTTACAAAAATATCTGATTATATCCATGGCCAAGAGGGAAGTGGCAACCCAGTATGTGGGATCTCTGCTGGGTTTCATATGGACGTTTATCAATCCCATGGTCATGATTTTTGTATTCTGGGTCGTCTTCAGCGTGGGATTCAGAGTACAGCCCAAAAACGATGTCCCATTTGTTGTATGGCTGACAGCCGGTATGGCCGCCTGGTTTGTTTTTGCCGATATCGTTAATGGGTCTGCAGGTATTATTGTCTCAAACGCCCATCTAATCAAGAAAACACTCTTTCATTCCCATATATTACCTGTAATAAAAATCATTGCCTGCCTGATTACTCACTCAGTGTTCCTGCTTGTTCTTATTGGTTTAATTATTTTTCAAAGAATGCCTTTCAGTTTTTATTACTTTCAGTTTCTTTATTATCTCTTTTGTATGTGTGTTCTTGCCCTTGGACTGGGCTGGGCTGTTTCCGCCTTAAATCCTTTCATCAGAGATATTGGTCAGATAGTCGGTGTTGTCCTCCAGATGGGATTTTGGGCAACACCTATATTTTGGGATATTAATATGATGCCACCCAAAATCCAGATAGTACTCAAACTGAATCCCATGTTTTATGTTGTTCAAGGATACCGCGAGTCTTTTATCTATTTTTCGCCTTTTTGGAAGCACCCATACCAGACACTTTATTTTTGGATAGTGGCAATTGCCATATTTATAATCGGAGCATTAATCTTTAAGAAACTGAAACCACAATTCGCCGACGTTTTGTAAAGGTACAGATAAAAGATTATAGTTCGGTTCACTCATTCCGCTTGCACCTGGATAATATTGGTATACTGTTTTCATTCCAGGAAGTTGTAGAAATACCGAGACGTTAAATTTATGATCGACGATATCGCTATTAGTGTCAGGGAAGTAACCAAAACCTACAAGCTCTACGACACTCATGCTGACAGGGTCAAGGAAGCATTCCATCTTTTGAGGAAAAAATATCATCGCCCCTTTAATGCCTTGACCGATGTTTCCTTTAATGTAAACAAAGGGGAAACCCTTGGTATTATTGGTCGAAACGGTAGCGGCAAATCCACATTGCTGCAAGTCATATGTGGCATCCTGCAACCCACATCAGGAAGCGCTGAGGTCAACGGAAGAGTATCTGCCCTCCTTGAACTGGGCGCTGGCTTCAATCCTGAATTTACAGGTCGTCAAAATGTTTATATCAATGCGTCAATACTCGGTTTGGCACGTGAAGAGATAGAGTCGCGTTTTGACGAAATTGCTGCATTCGCAGATATAGGCGATTTTATTAACCAACCTGTAAAGTTGTATTCAAACGGTATGGTTGTCAGGCTTGCTTTTGCCGTAGCCATAAGCATTGAGCCGGATATCCTTATTGTGGATGAGGCACTTGCTGTGGGAGACGAAGCATTTCAGCGCAAATGCTTTGCCCGTATTAAGCAAATTCAGGAACGAGGTGGCACCATCCTATTTGTATCACACGGAGCAGGAACAATTGTTGAGCTTTGCAACCATGCTTTATTGATTGATCAGGGAGAACTTCTTATTGGGGGTTCGCCAAAACAAGTGGTTTCTCATTATCACAAAATGATTTATGCTCCCCCGGAAAGAATTGAAGAGATGAAGAAAGAATGGCAGGGTGATCCAAATCGGTTGAACCTTGTTTGGGATAAGAATGAAGAGGAAAAAGAAAACAAAAATGAGAAAAGCAGTAGAAATGGAGTAGAAAAGAAAGAAAAAGAAAAGCCTGTCCAGGAATCATTTTATGTCCCGGACATGTCGCCTCAAAGTACTGTTTACTATGAAAAACGCGGAGCTGTGATTGAGAATCCTCATATTACCACTTTGGATGGCAGGCAGGTCAATATACTCGTGAATGGAGAAGAATATATCTACACCTATTCAGTCTTTTTTGAACGTCCGGCCTTTCAAGTACGCTTCGGAATGTTGATCAAAACAGTCAGCGGCTTGGAAATCGGAGGAGCCGCGACAGCTCCCATGAGAGAAGGTATTGACTATGTCGAAAACGCAACGTGTTGGTGTGTGAAGTTTCATTTCCGTTGTATTCTAACCCCAGGGGTTTATTTTCTCAATGCCGGCGTTCTGGGAATAATTAACGGATCTGAAGAATACTTAGACAGAAATATTGATATTGCTATGTTTCGAGTTCAGGACAATGAAAATAAAACTGCTACGGCAATTGTTGATTTCATTGAACACGCGGAAGTGGTGATGGTTGAACGAGAATCAAATATAAAGGCGATCGAAGCCTGAACTTAGGTACGGTAGAGTGATATCGAAAATATCTGATGAAAAGGATAACAAAACAAACATGAAAAAATCAGTAATACCGAGTCGTCGGGCCATTATTGTTCTGGGCATGCACCGCAGCGGCACATCCGCTTTAGCGCGGACGCTCAATTTATGCGGTGTTGATCTAGGAAGTAATCTGATGCCTCCCGGACCAGAGGATAACGTAAAAGGCTTTTGGGAACATTTGGACATTTTTCAGGCGAATGAAAAACTGCTTCGCGGCCTGAATTCATCCTGGGATGATGTCCGAGCCCTCCCTGACAGATGGTGGACTTCAGATTTTGCAGGGGCCTATAAGCTGGAAATCATCAGTATTCTGGAGCGTGATTTTTCCAATTCCCCTTTATGGGGAGTTAAGGACCCAAGAATATGCCGTTTTTTACCTCTGTGGCGTCCTATACTGGAGCAGACGGACAATAAACCCTTATTTTTAATTATTGTGAGGAATCCTCTCGAAGTCGTGGCCTCGCTGGCAAAACGTGATGGGTTTTCGAAAGGCAAATCCTGTCTGTTGTGGCTTAAGCATTTGATAGAATCTGAAAAAGGAACACGAAATGCGTCCAGAGTGTTCGTCACATATGAAGAATTACTTTCAGACTGGAAGGGTGTTTTATCATACATAAAAAAAACTTTTAACTTCAAATGGCCTATTGCTTTTAAAAAAGCAGCACCCCAGATAGAAGCATTTCTGTCAAGCAGTCTTCGACATAATGAAATTAATGATGATATCTTGATCGAGGATCAAAATTTATCTAAATGGATCAGTCATGCATACCTTGCAGCCAAAAAAGCTGTTGAAGGGGATGATGGTCATCTTATAAAGATTATGGACGCAATTGGGGCTGCACTGAGGGAAGTCGAAACCTTATATGAACCCGCAATAACAGATTTAAAGGACAAACATCAATCTGCAATTGTTCAACTCCATCAACTTGAGGCCGAGCGCGATGAAGTGATCGGAGGACTTCGTACCCAACTTGGGGAGAGGGACGAACATATCCAGGAGCAGGCCCGTCAGATTGAGCACCAGAATGGTGTGATCCAGGAGCAGACTCAAGAGATCCTGACCAAGAATACTCATATTTGTAATATTGAATCTCAATTAAACCTGATAAAAGGATCCAAAGTATGGCGAATTGCCGAGTTTTTTCGACGATTGGTTTATCAAAAGTTGCTAGGAAGATTTCCATTGGTGCAGAGGGGGGTCTTGATCTTAAGTACGGAAGGTTTTAGGGCATTCTACGTCAAATCAAAAAGAAAACTGAGGGATTATTATTCAACAAATAAACATACACCAGAAAAAAATTATAGGCGAAGATCCGGGCTTTATGAAGTATATATTGAAAATAACAAGATTTATCCCCATGTTCGAAGATTATTGACCGATGCTTCAACACAGTTCGAATACAGACCATTGATTAGCATCATTATGCCGGTTTACAATGTAGAACCGCGTTGGCTTAAAGCCGCAGTGAAGTCTATAATTCAGCAGATCTATACAAATTGGGAATTATGCATAGCAGATGATGCTTCTACAAATAAAAAAACACTTGAGTTTTTAAAATGCTATGAGAATCATGAGAATATCAAAATCGTATTCAGAACCAAGAATGGGCATATTTGTGCTGCAAGCAATTCTGCTGCGGATCAAGCTAAAGGAGAATTTGTTGCATTTATGGACAATGACGACGTTTTGGCACCCAATGCCTTATTCGAAATTGTCCGCATATTACAAGATCATCCAGATACCGACCTTATTTACTCCGATGAAGACAAAATAGATGAAAATGATAAGAGATATGATCCGCAATTTAAGCCTGATTGGTCTCCCGAATTGTTTTTGTCATATAATTACGTCAATCATTTTACCTGCATTCGCCGAAAGCTCTTTGAAACTGTTGGAAGATTTCGGACAGGCTATGAAGGGGCACAGGATTATGATCTGATCTTGCGAGTCATAGAAAAGACAAACAAAATAAGGCACATCTCCAAGGTACTGTATCACTGGAGAGCTATAAAAGGTTCTGTTGCCTTTGAGGCCGCAGATAAGCCGATTATGCACACTTCGGCTCGGAGAGGGCTTAAAGAGCATTTGAAGCGGAAGGGCATCGAGGCAGGAATATACCAGCCAGAATTCGCGAAATCGATGGGCCTCCCGATTAGTCAACTCGACTGGTCTGATGACGGGCTCTCTGTCGCGATAATAATTCCGACCAAGAACCAGTACAAACTCTTAAAGAAATGTATTGAATCAATCATTAAGCTAACCACCTATAGTAATTATGAGATTGTTGTTGTTGACAATGATTCCGATCAAGGGGATACATTAGATTATTTGAAGGACCTAGTTGATAAGGGCATAAGAACAGAACGTATTGGAAACGATGGGGGGCCGTTTTCCTTTAGCCGAATAAATAATCTTGCTGTGCAAAGAGTAAATACAGAATATATTCTTTTCTTGAACAACGATATTGAGGTGTTGGAGCCAAAGTGGCTTTCAAGATTGGTGGGGTATTTGAGTATTCCCGGAGTTGGTGTTACAGGTGCTAGATTGTTCTATCCCAACAAAACAATACAGCATGCCGGTGTGGTATTGGGAATGCACGATGGAATTATTCCTGATAACGCTTTCTTGAATCATCATTACAGCAATATAAGTTATTATTTCATGGCAGAGGTAGCACGGAATTGTTCGGCAGTTACAGGTGCCTGCCTTATGACTCGGCGTTCTGATTTCATCAGAAGTGGAGGTTTCAACGAACAAGACTTCAAAGTGTCACTGCAAGATGTCGATTATTGTTTACGATTGGCCAAAGAAGGTCTTCGAACGGTCTATGTGGCCGGCGCAAAATTAATTCACCATGAATCAATGTCACGCAACCTGGAGGATGATCCACGAGAATTAGCTCGATTAAGGAAAACATATGTGCTAAACGATGATCCCTATTATAATCCAAATCTGTCCAAGATTAATTCATTTGCACCTGATGCAGGCAGTGGCGCGGTGGATTATGAAAGATTTCTGAAAATTCCGCTAAAGGTTGTTATCTTTACTCACAATCTGGAACTTGCGGGTGCGCCAAAAGCCATGTACGATTTGGCGGTTGGATTACAAAAACAGTCAGCTGGGAAGATAATTCCGAAAATCATATCACCAGTAAGAGGCCCATTTCAATCTCTGTATGATCTTGCGGGAATTGAATGTCAGGTCATTGACCAGAATCTGCACAATATTGATGAGGGTTGGAAGACCAGAATCCACTATGATTCAACAATTGAAAAGGTTCAGGAGTTTTTGGAGGCAGAGAAACCGGATGTGTTGATTACCAATACAGTGTATGGTTTCTATTTTGTTCATGTGGGGCAACATTTAGATATCCCGGTAATCTGGATTATTTCAGAAAGTTTTGATCAATTTGAGC
>JAKLQR010000131.1 GCA_022013235.1 Thermodesulfovibrionales bacterium
AATTATGCTTTCCTTGGGAGTGGCTGTTTTCCCTGACCATGGTTCAACAGGCGAGGAAGTCTTGCGGGCTGCCGATATAGCACTTTATCGGGCCAAGCATGAAGGCCATGACAGGGTGGTAATTGCATGATCTTTGCAAGATCAGAAAAGAGCGTACTAAGCCGGAAATTCATGCCTGTTATTTAACTGTTTTATAACTTCTCTCCTCTTTTTTTGCTATAATCCTCAGCATGATACTGAAGAGACTGAGGCTGGCGTTCTTGTTGCTGGTCTTAGTTTTTTTCTGCGGTGTATCGGGGTACATGCTCATAGAAAAATGGGGCGTCCTCGATTCACTGTATATGACCGTTATCACTATTGCCTCTGTGGGATACATGGAGGTGCATGCGCTTACTCCGGCAGGGAGATTGTTCACGATATTCCTGATCATCTTTGGTATGGGCATCCTCCTGTTCGGAATATCCACTTTTACTGCCTTTCTGGTCGAAGGGGAATTGCATGAAATACTGAGGAGGCGGACTATGGAGAAGAGAATTGCAAAGCTGAAGGGACACTATATCGTGTGCGGCATCGGAGGAGTTGGCAGGCATATCGTAGAGGAAATGATGAAGACAGAACGGCCCTTTGCTGCCGTAGACAAAGGCGGTTATCCTTATCGGTAATACTGAACGCATCAGGGCAATCAAGGAAATTACCGGATAAGACGGCATCCCCCCATGGATCGCGGAGACGAAAAAAAGAACATAACCAGGGCAGCCGGCCTCATGTCCGTAGCAACCCTGATCAGCCGTATCCTCGGCTATATCAAGGATATGATCCTTGCGGGATTTTTTGGCGCTACAGGTATTGCAGATACATTTTTTGTAGCATTCAGAATACCTAACCTTCTGAGAGAACTCTTTGCGGAAGGATCAATGTCTGCCGCTTTCATTCCCGTACTTACAGAGTATCGGGCGAAACAGGGGGAACAGGAAGCGCGAAGACTCGTCAGAATAACCTTTACGTTTCTCCTGATAGTTGTCGGGTTCCTTTGTCTTGCAGGGGTTATTTTTTCGCCTGCGATTGTCATGGTAATTGCCCCCGGCTTCCTCTCAGATCCTGAAAAATTTTCACTTACGGTACTGCTTACCAGGATCATGTTTCCTTTCCTGCTCTTTATCAGTATCGCTTCACTTGCAATGGGGGCGCTCAATACTCGAAGAGTATTCTTTATCCCTTCGCTTGCGCCGGTGATGCTCAACATCTCTATAATTGGGGCGGTGCTCTTTATCGCGCCCATGATGGAACAGCCGATCATTACCGTAGCAGCTGGTGTTGTACTCGGCGGATTCATGCAGTTTGCCTTTCAGCTGCCCTCGTTCTGGAAAAATGGATATTCCCTTCAGCCTGCATATGATTTCGGCCACGCGGGATTGAAAAGAATGGCCCTCCTGATTATGCCGGCGACCATGGGGATGGCTGTCGCACAGATTAATATTTTTGTCAGCACCATACTTGCGTCCTATCTCCCGGAGGGAAGTGTGACTTATCTCTATTATTCAATGCGGCTTATACAGTTCCCTGTCGGGATTTTCGGTGTTGCAATGGCGACGGCGGTTCTCCCTGCTCTGTCAGAGCATGCGGTGAAAGGCAATTATCACGAGTTGAGAAATGATTTTTCCTTTGCATTGAGACTGCTCTTCTTTATCACCGTCCCGGCGATGGCAGGATTGATCGCCCTGAGAGAGCCTATTGTGAACCTTCTGTTCCAGAGAGGCAGGTTTGATTATGCAGCCACAGTCGGCACTGCCCAGGCGCTTCTCTTTTATTCAATCGGAATATGGTCAATTGTTGGGGTGAGGACCATTACCGCAAGCTTCTATTCGATGCAGGATACGAAAACACCGGTCAAAATCGCGGCAATATCAGTTGCGGTAAATGTGCTTTTCAGCCTTGCGCTCATGGGTCCTCTGAAGCATAGCGGACTCGCCCTCGCAAACTCGCTTGCCTCAGGCATCAATTTCGCCCTGTTGTTCTATTTTCTCAGGAAAAGGCTTGCACGGGTAGACGGCAGGAGAATTGCGCGGTCCTTTCTGAAGACTGCCTTTGCATCACTGGTAACAGGGGTCGCAGGGGCTGCACTCCTGCACGGAGAATTATGGCGCAGCCATGGCAGCACCGGGTTGAAAATATTTTCTCTGGGAGGAACCATACTGTTTTGTGCGATTCTCTACACCGCGATAACCTATATAATAAAAAGTGAAGAATGCTCATATATGCTGGAAATAGTGAAACGGAAAGTCGGGAATAAGATTTCGTGACACAACAACAGGAAAGAGGTAGACCATGATTATTCAGAAATTTGTTGTCGGACCGCTGGAAATAATTGTTACATTCTTGGAGACGAGAGCAGCCGGGAGGCCCTTGTCATTGATCCGGGAGACGAGCCTGACAGGATTCTGGATTTTATTCAGGAAAAAGAGCTTGCGTTAAAATATATCGTATGCACCCATGCCCACTATGACCATGTTGGCGCTCTCCCGGAGATAAAAGAGGCGATTGGGGTGGCGGAGATTGTAATCCATGAGAAAGACCTCGATATCTACACTCATACCGAAAAGCAGGGGATGATGTGGGGAGTTGAACTCGACCCTTTGCCGTCTCCGGATATCCTCGTCAAAGAGGGGAGCATACTTTCAATAGGAAATATGAAGTTAGAAGTTATCCATACGCCCGGCCATACACAGGGAGGGATATGTCTGTATGGAGAAGGTCTGCTGATAACCGGTGATACTCTTTTTGCGGGATCGGTCGGCAGAACTGACCTGCATGGGGGAAATATCCAGGAACTGAGGAGGTCCTTCAACCGGCTCATGTCAATGCCTGATATGGTAAGGGTATTGCCGGGGCATGGTCCGGAATCAACAATAGGCAGGGAAAAACGCGAAAATTTTTTTGCGCTGGAAGGTTAAATCGAAATGTATTAGCGGGACTTTTTCAGATATTTTCCCTTAAAAAAAGAGAAAGAGCTTTGTTTTCGAAAATAATTTGTATTTTTTTGACTTGTTCGGGTATAATCGCATATATTTCTCTATTGACTATCTTTTAAAAAATGATATTCTATAAGTAAGGATGTACCGTAAAGGATTAATTATGGGCTAATTTACATCCAGGTAGTGACGATGTTTTTGATAAAAGGGCTATACTACTTGGGTATAGCCTTCATTTTTCTCTGCAACACCTTGGGGCTAAGGCGAGTTGAGGGGACAGTAAATATCAAGGGAGCTGCTGTATAGATGGAGTGAAGCATGCCCCAAAAGCCTGAAAGGCAGAGGGGAAGCCTAAGCATCTGCCACGGCACCCATGTATGAGAAAGCCTCGGAAGCGCAACCCCAAGGTTGCGGAGATGATCTTTGAAAACTAAAAAAAGTAGGCCCCGTGTAAGTTAATGTTTGAGAGTTTGATCCTGGCTCAGAACGAACGCTGGCGGCGTGCCTAACACATGCAAGTCGAACGGGATTAGCTTGTAGCACAAAGGGCTCATGGTTCATAGCATAGAGCAAAAGACCTGAGGAGGTTTTTGCAAA
>JAKLQR010000132.1 GCA_022013235.1 Thermodesulfovibrionales bacterium
AGGCCATAAACGTTGTACTTCAGAGAACACAGCCAATAAGGCAGGATAACTTTGAATTTGGCAAAAAAGGGGTAATGGAAAATAGGATTTAACTAACTGAAAACATTAGAGAAAGTAGGTTTTGTTACGTATAGCGCGGTGAAAGAGTTGCTCGGACACAAGACTATTACAATGACCATGAGATATGCTCATCACTATCCTGAAAGTCTGAGGTCAAGTATTGAAGTGCTCGACATCTGCTACAATTCTGCTACATTTTGCGAAATGAGTGTTTGACCAAACGCCTGAAAATCATTTAAAATCAACGATGCCGGAGTGGCGGAATTGGCAGACGCAAGGGACTTAAAATCCCTCGCCAGAAATGGTGTACCGGTTCAAGTCCGGTCTCCGGTACCAAAAAAACCTCATTCATTCTTCTTTTTCCCTTTTTTCTTGAGAAAAGAAATGAGCAGCACGATTGCAATAATTAGAATGAGGAATTTCCCCATGAGGGCACCAAGTGAACCAATCGTTCTCAATCCGACCTGTGTTATTGTCTTGCCGAAGAGAAGGATGAGGACGATGCCACCGATGAGAAGAGCAATTTTCTGATACTTGTTCATGGTAAAGGCCTTCCCTTTCCCTGAGAGATAAAATGCTGATACCCGGCTGCCGAAAAAGGTTTTTCCTTTCCTGAGAGATCGACGATCACCCGCTTTGATTCGGTGATCTCTCCGATAGCGAACGCATTGATCTTCTTTTTTCCGGGTGCAGTAAAGAGGAGTTCATAATCCTCGCCTCCTGACAGTGCGAATTGCACCGGCGCAATCCCCGTCTCTGTTGCTGCTTTACGCAATTGGGGAGAAAGAGGGATCCTGTCGAGAAATATCCGTGCGCCAACCTTGCTCTCATCGCAGAGTCTCGACAGATCGATGAGCAGGCCGTCGCTGATGTCGATCATTGAAGTAGCATACCGGACAAATTTATTTGGGTTTCGGACGACAGGCATGAGATGCTTTTTGATGAGCGGTTCGGAAATCCTCCGGGGCACCCTTGCCCCCCCTGTGCTCCCCCCCTTGACAAGGGAGGGATGAGGGGGCGATGTCCTCTTTATTTTCTTTAGCAATTCAAGGCCGCAGGCAGAATCCCCGAGGGTTCCGGTGGTATAGACCGTATCACCGGCCTTTGCACCGGAGCGATGGATTACCTTTTTCCCATATCCAATACACGTCGCGCAGAGCGACATGTCCCTTTGTGTTGCAGAAATGTCACCGCCGATGAGTTTTATTGCATAGAGGCGGAGTGCGTCATGAATACCATCGAAAAAGGAAGTGATAAATGCCATATCGGTATTTTTTCTCACTGCGGTATTCAGGAGGAGATACGCCGGGGTACCGCCCATTGCAAAGATATCACTTACATTCACAGAGACTAGTTTGAAACCGAGCTGATAGGGGGTCGTAAAACGGAGATCGAAGTGGACCCTTTCCACCATCATGTCGGTAGTTACAAGAAGGTGTTGCACCCGTGGTTTCAGAACAGCCGCGTCGTCACCGATTCCGGTAAGAACATCCTTCGACCTGCTGATAAACCTGGTTCTGATATAGTCCAGGAGTCCAAGTTCGCCGATGTGAGAAAGTTTCATTGGATTTATAGTTAGGTTCTCAAAATTTTATTGACATTTCACCCTCTCCCAACCCTCCCCCCTCAAGGGGGAGGAATAAATTCTACTCCCCTCTCCCCCGGAGGGAGAGGGCAAGGGTGAGGGGGAACGCTATATAGTGAAACCCTAAGAATAATACCTGCCTTTTTGCAGGGAAGGAGGCCGTCAGGCCTCCTTTTCTTATTTTCTTTTCTTCGACGGCCGCTTACTCTGAGAAGGTTTCTTGAGTTTGCCCTGATTGCCCTTCTTCAGGGCAACTTTGAGCACATCGTCCATAGTTTCGGCAAAGACAAACTCCATATCCTTCTTGATATATTTCGGAATGTCCTCAAGGTCCTTTCGGTTCCTCTCAGGGATAATGACTCTGTTGATACCCATCCTCTTGGCTGCGAGCGTTTTTTCCTTCAGCCCGCCGATCGGGAGAACTCTCCCCCTGAGTGTCACTTCTCCGGTCATTGCAGTGTTTTTGTTCACCGGCCTGCCGGTAAGTGCCGAGGCAATCGCTGTCGCCATGGTAATCCCTGCCGAGGGTCCGTCTTTGGGTGTCGCGCCTGCCGGCACATGGATATGGAGATCGGTTTTTGAGTATATGTCGTCGTGAATACCGAGGACTTTTGATTTGGACCTTACGTAACTCAGGGCAGCCTGTGCAGACTCTTTCATAACTTCTCCGAGCTGACCGGTAAGAGTGAGATTCCCTTTGCCCTTCATTGTCGTTGCTTCAACATAAATGATATCGCCCCCTGTTTCCGTCCACGCAAGTCCGGTAGAGACGCCGATTTCATCTTTCTGCATTTCTTCTTCAGGGAGATATTTGGGGACTCCCAGATATTTATGCAGGTTCTGAACACTGGCGATGAATGTTTTGTCCTGCCCCTCTGCTATCCTTTTCGCTACCTTTCTGCAGAGGTTTGCAATTTCCCGCTCGAGATTTCTCACACCGGCCTCCCGGGTATATTGGGAAATAAGGGTAAAAAGGCCCTGGTCGGTAATTTTCAGTACTTTGCTGCTGATGCCATGCTCTTCGAGTTGTTTCGGAATCAGATAGTTCCTGGCAATCCCCTGTTTTTCTTCTGTGGTATAACCGGAAAGATAAATTATTTCCATGCGGTCCCTCAAGGGACTAGGTATTGTATCAACGAGATTCCCCGTGGTGATAAACATGACCTTCGAGAGATCGAAAGGAACTGCAAGATAATGGTCCGCAAATGAATTATTCTGTTCGGGGTCAAGCACTTCAAGAAGGGCTGAAGAAGGGTCTCCCCTGAAGTCCGTTCCGATCTTGTCGATCTCGTCAAGCATGAAAACAGGGTTGTTTGTCCCGGCTGTTTTGATGCCCTGGATAATCCTCCCGGGCAGCGCTCCGACATAAGTTCTCCTGTGGCCCCTGATTTCAGCTTCATCTCTTACTCCTCCAAGAGACATACGGACAAATTCCCGCCCGAGAGCCCGCGCTATCGATCTGCCGAGAGAGGTCTTGCCAACCCCCGGAGGTCCGATGAAGCAGATGATCGGGCCCTTCATCTTCTCCTTGAGTTTCCTCACACTAAGATATTCGAGAATACGCTCTTTTACTTTTTCAAGGTCATAGTGATCATCGTTCAGGACTTTCTCCGCAGCTTTTATGTCGAGGTTGTCCTTTGTAGATTTGGACCACGGCAATTCAACGAGCCAGTCAAGATAGGTCCTGACCGTACCGGATTCTGCACTGTCGGGGTGCATTTTTTCGAGGCGCTTGAGCTGTTTTTCCGCTTCCTTCATCACCTTTTCGGGCATTTTTGCATCTTCTATCTTTTGCTTGAACTCCTTAATCTCCTCCGCCCGTTCGTCAATATCGCCGAGTTCTTTCTGAATCGCCTTGAGCTGCTCTCTCAAAAAATACTCCCGCTGCGTTTTGTCGATCTCACCTCTCGCTTCAGACTGTATCTTCTGCTGAACCGTAAGGAGCTCGATCTCCCGCACCAGTATCTCGCTGACCCGTTTCAGTCTCTGCATCGAATCGGAGATCTCAAGTATCTCCTGTGCCTGTTCAGTTTTCAGTCCGAGGTTGGAGGCAACGAGATCGGCAAGCCTGCCGGGTTCTTCAATATTTTCGACCACCCCCATGATATCCGGAAGGATTGACTTCCCGAGGGAAACAACTTTTTCGAGTTGTCCCTTCACATTCCGGACCTGTGCTTCATCCTCGATTGTGAGTGATTCGGATTTTTCGTCAGCTATTTTTTCTATCGACGCCTTAAAAAAGGGTTCTGTCTGCTCGAAATCGACTGCCCTGGCTTTTGTCAGTCCCTGGACGAGAATCTTTACCCTTCCGTCCGGAAGTTTGAGCATCCTCATCACAAGTGCGACCGTACCGATTGAGAAGAGGTCTTCAGGTGCGGGAGTTTCAATGTTCAGGTCCTTTTGAGTGAGAAGCAATACCATCCTGTTGGATCCGAGGGCATGCTCTATCGCCTTGATCGACATCTCCCTCCCGACGAACAGGGGGAGTATCATATAAGGAAATACAACTATATCCCGCACCGGGAGAACGGGCATACTATCCGGTATCTCTATTTCTTTTTCGTTCTTCTGCTCAACATCCATAACGTCAGTCATTGTAACTCCTCTATTCTAATGTTTTAAGCGCTCTGCAACGGCAATGATATATTCCTTCAGAGGACCGGATACTTCTGGATTTTTGAGCGCAAGATCCACAGTCGCTTTCAGATATCCGACTTTGTCTCCTGCGTCATACCTCTTACCGGTGAAAAGATATCCGTAGAGGGTACGGCGTTTCAGGAGGCCGGCGAGTGCGTCGGTCAATTGTATTTCACCACCCTTGCCCGGGGCGAGGTTCTCAAGGATTTCAAATATGTCCGGGGTAAGAATGTAACGTCCGATAATGGCCATATCCGAAGGGGCGCTTTCCGGAGACGGCTTTTCCACAAGGTCGTGTATCCTGTACACGTTTTCTTTTTCCAGTGTTCCGGCGATCACCCCGTATCTGCTTATGTCAGACATGGGAACTTTTTCAATGGCAAGAACGGGAGCCTTGCATTCCTCGTACAAATGGATCATATCCTTCAGCAGGGTATCATCCGGGTCGATGATATCGTCGCTGAGGAGGACAGCAACAGGTTCATCCTTGATAAATGGCCTTGCCCGGGAAATAGCATGTCCGAGCCCCAGGGCTTCTCTCTGTCTGATATATGCGAAGTTCAGGTGACTCAACCGGTTTATCTCCTCCAGAAGCTTCTTTTTACCCGACTTCTTTAGGCTCTCTTCAAGTTTGAACGCCGCATCGAAATGGTCCTCTATCGCACGTTTGTGTTTTCCGGTAATAACGATGAACTCTTCTATGCCGCAGGCTTGTGCCTCTTCAACCGCATACTGGATCATCGGCTTATCAACAATCGGCAGCATCTCTTTCGGGGACGCTTTGGTAGCCGGAAGGAACCTTGTGCCAAGCCCTCCGGCGGGCAGAATCGCTTTTCTTACAACCTTTTCTTTCACTATACTTAATATTACCTGAAGGCAGGTGAGAATTCAAGAAACGCGGCCGCTATATTTGCCTTGACAACCACTCTCAGCAATACTTATTTTACAATCATACGCAGAATATTTTTCCGTATCGGGAAATACTTCCGGTACCAGACAAGTTCTCGTGAAAAAGGCCGTCCGGCTGGGATTTTACCATAGCATAGAGTTTCTTTATGCTCACCGGCGGCGATGAGAAGGATTATGAAAGGAGGTGAGAAGTAATGAAAAAGATGACGGTTCTTTTGACTCTGTTCGTTGCCCTTGTCTTTGTGGGCAGCGCATTTGGAGTCATGCCGGGCAAGACAATTGAATATGCGGGAGGCGATGCAGGGAAGGTCGTTTTTAACGGAGATACCCATGGCCCGCAACAGGGCATGAAATGTGCCGATTGCCATCCCAAGCCTTTCGGTATGAAAAAAGGCGCCTTTAAAATGTCACGGGAAGACCATGGCAAGCCTGATTACTGCGGCAAGTGTCATGACGGCCAGAAAGCATTCTCGCAGTCAACGGAAGCAGACTGTGGAAAATGCCATATAAAGGCTGAAGAAAAGAAAGCAGATGAGATGAAACCTGAAACTGCGAAACCCGAAGAAGTCAAACCCGAAGAAGTCAAACCTGAAGAAATCAAGCCAGAGGAAATCAAGCCAGAGGAAGCAGCGTCTGAAGAGAAGAAATAGCGTTTAAAAAATAAAAGGGGTGCGGATGAACAACTCTGCACCCCTTTTTAGTGTTCGTCTATTTTACTAATGTCAACCAGGATTTATACTTCTTGTTCCTGCCCGTGACAATATCAAAGAATATTGTTTGGAGTTTCCTGGTTACTTTGCCGGGTTTCCCCTGCCCGATAACTCTTCCGTCGAGTTCTCGTATGGGAGTGACTTCTGCGGCAGTCCCGGTGAAGAATGCCTCATCAGCAATATACAGTTCGTCACGGGTAAACCTTTCTTCCCTGACATCTATTCCTTCATCCTTCGCAATCTCCATAATGCTGTCTCTCGTGATACCTTCGAGTATCGAGGTAAGCGGGGTGGTCTTTAATACACCATTCCGTACGATAAAGACATTTTCGCCACTCCCTTCAGAAACATACCCTTCGGTATCGAGCAGGAGCGCTTCGTCATACCCGCATGATATAGCCTCTTTTTTGGCAAGCTGCGAATTCACATAGTAACCGCAGACCTTGCCCCGTGTCATGTTTGCATTGACATGATTTCTGATAAACGATGAGGTCTTCACCTTGATGCCGTTTTTCAGTCCTTCATCGCCGAGATATGCACCCCATGACCAGACGGCAATAGAGACGCTTACCGGGTTGCCCTTTGGATACAACCCCATTGCCCCAGACCCAATATAAACGAGAGGCCTGATATAACATTCCTTCATCCGGTTTGCCCGTACGGTTTTTATGATCGCCTCACGAATCTCACTCTGTGTATAGGGGATGTCCATGAGAAAGATGCGGGCAGAATTGAAGAGCCGCGCTACATGTTCATCGAGCCGGTATATTGCGGGGCCCTGCCGGGTCTGGTAACAGCGGATCCCCTCGAACATACCAAGCCCGTAATGAAGGGTATG
>JAKLQR010000133.1 GCA_022013235.1 Thermodesulfovibrionales bacterium
CAGTCTCCCCATATCTTCTGAGGAAGGGTCGCCTTATCCACATCGACAAAACCGAGCTTTTTGAAGAAATCAGGATGATACGTGAGCGCAAAAACCCGCTTGAGCCCGAGGGATTTCGCCTCTCTGAGGCACTGCTTCACAAGGGCTTTCCCGACGCCCCTGTTCTGGAATTTCCCGTCGACAGCGAGTGAACGGATTTCGGCAAGATCCTCCCACATGATATGGAGGGCGCAGACACCGCAGACGGTGCCGTCGATTTCACACACGAGAAAATCCCTCACGGTCTCATACAGCTCACTGAGTGAACGGGGGATCATCTGCTCTTTTCTGGCAAAATCGTTCACCAGCTTGTGAACCTGTTTCAGGTCGGATATTTTAGTCTTTCGTATCTTCAATATATTCTATGCCCTCATGAATGGCTTTTTTGTTCTGCTCGATACTTTTCTTCCTGTTTACCGGCGTCGAACTCTCCAGCGCTTTAACAAGAGAAGTTTCTTTCAGAAGCTGTGTCTTTGCAATGAATGCTCCGAGCAACACCATATTTGCCGCTTTCGTATTCCCGATTTTATTTGCACGGTCGGTGGCGGGTACAGAAACAGCCTTGATATCGGTCCTGAGCGAGGGGTCTTTTATGAGTGATGAGTCAAAGAGGAACAGGCCATCCGGTTTGAGACGCGGCTGGAATTTTTCTAACGATGCATCGTTCATTACAATGAGCGTGTCGGGGTTCATCACAACGGGAGACCCTATAAGTTCATCCGAAATGATCACGGTACAGCTTGCGGTCCCTCCCCTTACCTCTGCCCCGTAAGACGGGAACCAGGTGACTTCTTTGCCTTCAAGCATGCCGGCATGCGCGAGTATCTTCCCGAAAAACAGTATGCCCTGGCCGCCAAAACCTCCGATAATTATCCGGTGTTTCAGTGAGCACTCTCCTGGTAAGCATCCTTGAATGTCCCGAGAGGATATACCGGAATTATCTCGTTCTGTATGCGTATCTGAGAATCCTTCGGTGAAAGTTTCCAGTCGACGGGACATGGGGAAAGTATCTCCACGAGACTGAAGCCTTTCTGCTCCATCTGGTACCTGAATGCCTTGAGAACCGCCTTCTTTGCATCGATCAGATTTTTATAGGAATCTACAGAAGCTCTCGCGATATATGAAGTTCCTTCGATTGTTGCAAGGAGTTCCGCCATGCGAAGAGGGAAACCGGCAGTTTTCGGGTCTCTTCCTGAAGGCGATGTGGCTGTCTTTTGCCCGATCAAGGTTGTGGGCGCCATCTGGCCCCCGGTCATCCCGTATGTGGTATTGTTTATGAAAAATACCGAGATATCCTCCCCCCTGTTTGCCGCATGGATGATCTCAGCAGTGCCGATCGCGGCAAGGTCTCCGTCGCCCTGATAGGAAAAGATAACCCTGTCGGGAAGTGTACGCTTCAGTCCTGTAGCGGCAGCCGGCGGTCTCCCGTGTGCAACTTCAAGAATGTCGAAGTTGAAATAATCGCAGGCAAATACCGCGCATCCTACGGGTGCGATCCCTATCACCCGTTCTCTGATCCCTAATTCGTCTATGCACTCGGCAATGAGCCTGTGAATCAGGCTATGGCCGCAGCCCGGGCAGTAACGGAAGGGTTCCTGCTTAAGGCTTTCCGGTCTCTGAAATATTTTTTTCATGAACCTCCCTGAGAACACCTTCGAGAATTCCATGTTCGCTCACTGTGCAAGAGGGAAAATGGAATAAACGCATGGTATTAATTGTAAAGTGTAGCCCAGGTATAATCAAGTCTGCCCTCTCAGGCTCAAGCCCGGCAACTTTTTTTCTCTCTTCCAGCGGCAGGGAAATGAGTCTTCTGTTCATATCCTGCAGTTGTTCCAGGGGGATAGTGTGGAGATGGATTTTCTCCCTCGAATAGGAATCGAGTCCGATGTCTATGGAGGCGAGGGTAGAGAATGTCCCTGCAGTTCCTATGAATCTTGTGTGCTGAGTTACTGAATCGCCCATTTTCATGGAGAGCCCCTTGAGAAGAAAGAGGATCTCGCTGTCCATAGCACTGATATCCTTTTGTGCCGGCGGGTCGCTCCGGAGAAAACGTGCGGTGAGTTTTATCACGCCGACGGGAAGGCTTTGCATGAAGATAACCTTGTGATCACGGTATACGATACATTCTGTGCTTCCCCCGCCAATGTCAACAATGAATGCGGCATCCGGGGATTCGAATTCTGAGCCGGGAAAGGACGCAAGGACTCCTTTCAAGGTGAGTTCGGCCTCCTGCCTGCCTGTGATGACGTCTATCCTGATCCCGGTCTCCGCAAATGCCTTCCGGAGAAAGACACCGGCATTCGATGCTTCACGGAGGGCGCTCGTTGCGACAGCCCTGACCTGTTCAACATGATGTTCCGCAAGAATCGAAGAAAATTCAGCCAGGGCGGCCAGAGAATCTTCCATGTTCCTTTCCTGCAGTTTTCCTGTCTCATTGACTCCGTCGCCCAGCCGGGTTATTCTTCTCCCGGCATACACGTCGATAATCCTGTCCTCTCTGATCTCCGCGATCAGCAGCCTGAACGTGTTTGATCCGACATCAAGAGAAGCAATGAGCGCCATTGTGTTATTATAGACCAGGCTGCCGGCAAACACTATACGCATAGATATCGTAATTGATTTTATGCCCTGTTCTATGGTATATATATAAGATTTCCCGCCCTCTGAAGAAGGGCTTATATTACTTGGCAAGGAGAAATTTTCAGATGAATATATATGAAAACATGGTTATTCTGAACGCGGCACTCTCAGATGAAGAAGCCGATACTGCGGTGACAAAGATCAAAGATCTTGTGACCGGTCAGGGCGGGGAAGTGCTGAAAGTTGATGTATGGGGGAGGAAGAGGCTATCCTATGAAATTAAAAAACAGAAAAAAGGCATGTATATCCTGTTCTTTTACAAGGCGCCCGCTCAGACCATCAGAAAGCTGGAAGAGCTTTTTAAGGTGACCGATTCGGTCCTGAAATATATGGTCCTGAAACTTGGGGCCAAACAGATCAAGGATCTCGAAAAGACCGAACCCTCTCCGGGACCCGGGGTAGAACAAAAGAGTGAAGGGTAGATGTATAATAAGATCATACTGATAGGCAATCTCACAAAAGATCCGGAACTGCGGTATACCCCGCAGGGCACACCGGTTGCAGTTTTGAGACTCGCGGTAAACCACAGATACAAACAAGCGGACGATATGAAACAGGAAACGATGTTTATTGACAACGTTGTTTTCGGGAAACAGGCGGAGACATGCAGCAAATACCTGAATAAGGGGAGTTCGGTGCTTGTTGAAGGAAGGTTGCAGGAGAGAAGATGGGAATCGAACGGACAACAGAAGAGCAAGTTTGAGGTTGTTGCACA
>JAKLQR010000014.1 GCA_022013235.1 Thermodesulfovibrionales bacterium
CGGGGTTACTGTTCTCCTTATTCTGTCATTCCCGCTTGTCGGGAATCCTTCCGGAGCATATATTATATAAGACAATACAGGAATGCAAAGAAAGATTCCGGACAAGCCGGAATGACATCTTTGATACCTCGTCCCGAAAGCTTTCGGGACTGCGGGGTAGTTCATTCATTGCTTTCCAAAATATTCAGGCATTAGGGGATACAGCGGACAACCTTCACATTGTGGCTTCTGCTTATTGCAATATGTTTTTCCGACCTTCACAAAGAGCGCATGGTATTCGTTATAGAGGGCGACGTCCCTTTTTAGTGATCCCTCAAAAAGCCGCTGAAATTCGTTATACGGCCTCTCATATTCAATGAGACCATGCCTCGCGAGAACTCTCTTCGTATACGCATCGATGACAAAGACCGGTTTACCGAGCGCGTAAAGGAGGATCGAGTCTGCGGTTTCGGGTCCGATGCCGTTTACCGAGAGAAGCGTTTCCCTGAGGGATGCAGTGTCCTTGTGTTGCATCTTCTCAAGGCTGCCGTGGAAGTCGTTCATAAAGCACTGCATAAAGGACTTCAGCCGATTTGCCTTGATATTGTAATATCCTGCGGGCCGGATCAGTTCCGCAAGTTTCTGCAGGGACATCGTGTGAAGTGCCTGCGGGGTAAGGGCCTGATATTTCTTGAGATTCTGTATGGCCTTCTCGACGTTCCCCCAGTTGGTATTCTGGGTAAGTATTGCTCCGACAGCTATCTCAAAGGGTGTGTCGCCGGGCCACCAGTGCTGGGGACCGAAGAAAGAGAACAATCTCCGGTAGATATCGGACAATATCCTCATTTCTCATATTACCATGACTTGTTTCGAAAGAGTGAAATTGCCTATAATACTAATCTGAATTACTTGTGAAGGCTTAAAGTCTGACTGTGTCATTCCGGCTTGTCCGGAATCCCTCTTTCTCAGCCATAACGTTTATACTGAACGGGAAAAGAAAGATTCCCGACAAGCGGGAATGACAAACAAAGAGTTCTTGTTCGGGACCAAAGTTTTCAAAGTCTGGAGGAAAAATGCTATTGAAGGGGAGAGTCTGGAAATTTGGGAATGATGTCGATACGGATGCGATCATCCCGGCGCGATACCTGAACACTTCTGACCCTGTCGAGCTTGCAAAGCATGTGATGGAGGATGCGGACAGGGAATTCTCCAACAAAGTGAAACCGGGGGACATTCTTGTTGCGGGGAAGAATTTCGGGTGCGGCTCGTCGAGAGAACATGCACCGATCGCCATCAAAGCAGCAGGGATACAGGCCGTGATCGCAAAGAGTTTCGCGCGGATATTCTACCGGAACGCCTTCAATATCGGGCTTCCCATCTTCGAATCGTCAGAGGCATCGGAAAAGATCAGGGAGGGTGACGAGATTGAGGTTGATGCGGACCAGGGGACCATCAGAAACAGGACAACGGATGAGGGGTATAAAGCAAACCCGATCCCCGCTTTCATGCAGGAGCTGATCTCCGCAGGGGGATTAGTAGAGTGGACGAGAAGAAAGCTCACAGCACATAACTGATAGCTGATAGCTCATAGCTCATAGTAAAAACTAAGAGCCATGAGCCAAGAGCTATGAACTAACAAGGGAGAAAAACTTATGAAATCATATACGATAGCAGTGATCCCCGGCGACGGGACAGGCCCTGAAGTTATCCGTGAGGGGCTAAAGGTCCTTGATGCGTTGTCCGGGAAATTCGGGATCAAATTCAATTTCCAGCATTTCGATTTTGGAGGTGCACGGTATTTGCGGACAGGAGAAACCCTGCCCGACGGCGCGCTCGACGAACTGAAAAAATTTCAGGCTATTTATCTCGGTGCGATCGGACACCCCGACGTTAAGCCCGGGATTCTTGAAAGAGGAATCCTCCTGAGGCTCCGGTTTGAACTTGACCAGTATATCAACCTGAGGCCGGTAAAATTATATCCAGGGGTAGATTGCCCGATTAAAGACAAAAAGCCTGAAGATATTGATTTCGTAGTTGTCCGGGAGAATACAGAAGGGCTCTATACCGGTGCGGGGGGTGTACTGAAAAAAGGCACGCTGGACGAAGTTGCAACACAGGAATCGATCAACACACGGAAAGGTGTGGAGCGCTGTGTGCGATTTGCGTTTGAATACTGCAAGAAGAGGAATAAGGAGAAGAAACTTACCCTCTGCGGCAAGACGAATGTTCTTACCTATGCCTTTGACCTCTGGGAAAGGACGTTCCATGAAGTGGCAAAGGAATACCCGGACATTACGACCGACTACGCCCACGTGGATGCCGTAACGATGTGGTTTGTCAAAAACCCGGAATGGTTTGATGTGATCGTGACGGATAATATGTTCGGAGACATCATCACCGACCTCGGCGCAATGATCCAGGGAGGCATGGGGATTGCTGCAGGCGGAAACATCAATCCGGACGGAGTCTCCATGTTCGAGCCTATCGGCGGCTCGGCGCCGAAGTATACCGGGAAAAATGTCGTGAACCCCCTTGCTGCGATATGCGCCGGAGGAATGATGCTTGAACAACTCGGAGAAGTCAGGGCTGCACTGCTCATCGAGAAGGCTGCAATGGAAGTGACCGGAAAACATCTCAAGAGCCTCGCCGCGGGGAAAATGGGCTACTCCACCTCCGAGGTGGGGGATCTCGTGGCGAAACTCGTGACCGAACTCAGTCCCGATTGACAAAGTGTTGGCGCATCTGTTATAAAAAAAATCTGCCTTGGTGCGGTAAAGCCAAGGTAAAATCTCCTCATACTATTCCCGGGTAGCTCAGTCGGCAGCGTCCCGAAAGCGTTCGGGATTAACCACCCTGCCAGGCGGGAAAGCGAGGAACCTTCTTTCAGAACTGCACTTTATCAGATTAACGTTGCAATTGGAAGAATGCCTGTTAATTGACAAAAAGCAGTACAATTTGATATAAAAAATATTCACTTATACCTACTCCCGGGTAGCTCAGTCGGCAGAGCAGGTGGCTGTTAACCACCCTGTCGGGGGTTCGAATCCCTCCCCGGGAGCCAATTAAATCAATGGTTTGCAGAGATGCAAGCCTTTTTTTATCAGTGAATAAGCCTATCTATTGGCATAATGCTTCTGAAACCCTTTACTATCAAGGATTTATAATTTTGCTTTTGCTTCAAAAAGTTGTCCCCAGTTTGTCCCCAGAGTTGTCCCTGTATTAATGTGTTAATCGCCTGAATAGGTTTACCATTGCTGAGATTACACCTTGTGAGCAACTGACAAAGCCCTCAGTCCCCGAGCAGAACATTACATAGGCATCACATTGTCTGAAAGCATCTGCGACCATATTGGGATAGTTGGCAGTATACTTTTAAAAAACTGCCGGAAACGATTAGATTGAGACTGTCCATTCCCAACAGTAACGGGTAGAAGATGAGGCATTGGGGGAACGCTGTTTATTAGTTTATCCAAAGTGAGTTATACTTTAAAATTATAACTGTCTTTAAAGAGAGTAATATATTGTTGAATCTACAATATTTCAATATGGTTAGAGGAGCTTAGTGAAGGTTTATTACGACCCCATATATGGGCGAATTGAGTTGGATGACTTCATTGTAGATGTTATCCAAAAGTGTCCTGAATTGAAGAGGCTGAAATATATCGGCATGATGAATTTCAAGGCAATCAGCATGTTACCATTAACATCGATTACCCGTCTTGAACATACCATAGGGCTCGCTTATCTGACTCAGCTTTTCGCAGAAACTAACAATTTGTCATCAGCTTCCAAGCGAGATATGATTCTATCAGCTCTTTATCACGATGTAAACTGTGGTTCTTTCGGGCATTCAGTGGAATGGGCTATTGATAGATATACTCCATTCGACCATGAAAAGGATACCGCTTGGTTAAGTAGCCAAGATAGTCATCCCTATTTCATAAATTTGCCACGTTTCATAGAAATGCCCGGGCTGCATAGGTTTGATTTCGGGGAAAAATATAAGCCTGACTTCAATAAAATATATAAGATAATCAAGGGAACAGAGTCTTTTGTAATCAATAACAAAGGTATTGATTTGGACAATATAGACAATGTTTTTAGGATGGCTTTTTATTTAGGAATTTTTCCAGAAGATAGATCCATCGTTGCAGACTTAGTACGCAATCTCAGGGTAGTTAGAGATATTGACAACTTCATTATAAACAAAACTGCTCTTAATCTCATTGATACCTGGCACAAACTGAGGTCTGACATTTATCATCGATTCATTTACTCTAAGGAATACATGGGTTTTGAATTTCTTATTTTTCAGCTGATATATGAATTTTCAAAAAGTGTAGATAGTGATGACGTGAAAAACCTTTTTCATTTCACAGATGAGAAACTTCTATGGAGCTTGACTGACAAAAAAAAGTATCCACATGCTTTAAATACTATAGCCAAGAAATTATTGCTTCATGATTTACCTAAGGCTCACACAATTATTCGGTCTGACAATTTTGAAAAGAAGGACCTGCTGGGGAAAGAAGATGTGCTTAAGTCACTGGCAAAGGATGTCATAAAGTCTTTATCCCGTAGAAAGAACATTTCAACGTCTGTTCCGATTGAGATTTATTATCACGTCACAACTGATAATAGAAAAACTAATCGCAGGGTTGATATATATGTCGATGACAATGGAAGTATTTCGAAGAAGTCGATTGGTGATGATAGGAGTTATATTCTAATTTGCATTTTGACTAGAACTGAATTGCCCGGTGAATTGGCTTCGTTAATTACACGTGAAACTATAGAGCAACTCAACAAAACCGAGTTAGGTGTTTTTGAACAAGTAGATTTTTCGGAGCATGAAGATATCTCAACCGGACACCTATTTTGAACATGCCAAATAAGAGGGATACATCTTATTTTAATGTTATAGATTGGAATTTCTCAAAGGAAGATTCAAGACATTTTCTCCATAATTTCTGCTGGTATCCTTCTAGATTTATTCCTATTATTCCCGCACATTTAATTCAAGCTTTAAGTAAAGAAAATGAAACCATACTCGATCCCTTCTGCGGGGTCGGCACTTCTATAATAGAAGCACTAAAACTGGGAAGAAATGCCATTGGCGTTGACATTAATCCTGTTGGAACTTTTATTGCGGAAACTAAAGCAAGAATAATGACGGGAAAGGTTTTGCATATCAGCAAAATGACTGAATTTAACGGTTATGTTGAATCTAAATCATCCGAATCTCAAGATACAGACGGGATATTGTTCTCGAAAAGTTTGACTAGGACATCTTTAAAAGATAAACAAATTCGAAGCTTAGACGACAACTCTGAGTGGTATCATCCGGTGACCCTTCAGATGCTGAGTGATATCCATGAGTACATTGAATCGAAACTTTCAGGATTAACTAAGGATATTTGTAGAATTTTTTTTATCTCTATACTCATGCATTCTTCTGGCTACCCAAAGGAAAAAAATTATGCATACTACGCTGACAATGTTAAACCTAAAGGGGAAAAAACGTTAAAGAACGCATATAGGCTATATCACCATAAATTAAATAAGTTTATCACTGACTATCGTTCTTTTAAGGAGCAAGGTTTTTTTGAGAATTCCTATCATATCTTTCGAGATGATGCGAAGAACCTTTCTTCGCTGGTACAGGACAAAGTTGACCTTATTGTGACATCGCCTCCATATTTGAATGTAACCGATTATACGACTGCCTTCAGGCTTGCATACCTGTGGTATGACTTTTTGAATGAGGAAGAATTAAAAGATGTAAAAAAGAGAGAGATTGGAGCGAGGTGGAAAAGAAAGCAACAGAGTCAGATCTCTGATTACATTGAGGGGATGGAGATTGTTCTTACTGAAATGTCTGCTTGTCTAAGAAAGAATAAATACCTGTGTTTAATTTTGGGTGAGTCAAAGAAATATAGTGAGAATGTGAATGCCAAAATTATCGAGATACTCACTAAGAAACTAAATCATGAGTTGGTTGATAACTTCACAAGAGATATTAGCAAGAAGTTTTTTGTTCATCCAAATGGCGGAGGGGTTCAAACGGAAGAAATATTAATCTTTCGAAAGAGGGGATAAAATGTCACAGGAGCCTAAACTTGAAGACTATGTAGTATTAATTCCAAATGCAATTGACCCATACGGCTACGAGCTTATTAACATTCTTGCTTATCCATCAGGATTCCAATACCGTTTTAGATTTGATGAGGAATGGGTGCAAGAAAAACTTCGGAACAATATTACCAAATTGGAGAACAAGAAAGCCTATATTGTTCTCAGGGATAAGGTGACAGCCATATTTTATCCAATAAGATTCTGTACCATTAAGCAAGCGAATAAGATAGGCAAAATATATTATTTTGAATATGAATTAGGAGATATCATCGACTACGATTCGAAAGAACATCTGGCGACAGAGCAAATAAAAGACTTCAATAAGAAGTTCACAGAATTTCATAAGGGTGATATAAGCAATAATATTTCTGATGCTGACATGACTCCGCTATGCTTGTTTAGCAATTACGAGCCGCATATAAAAAATCAGAATTACTCGGGACTACCTAAAGAACGTGAAGATGAGCAATGGGTCAATGTCCTCACAGCAATCAAGAATATAAAACTCTACGAAGATGTTGAATTTATCAGGCTTGTGGATATTACAACCAAGAAAGATAGTCAAAAGGCACCTGTCGCAAACAATTCGTTTACTCTCAAAGAAGACGAAGACTATTCACTGCGAGTGTTCCAATATATCCCCAAACGAATAAAGCGTGAAACAAAACCTCGGGATATGATCTCGGATGTCAATAGTGGACACCAAACGTTTCATGCTGCCAGTTGTCCTGCATAGAAATATCTTTCATATACCACGGGGGAAAGATATCCCAGCCTTGCCTGTCGGCGCTGCCTGTTATAGAAGA
>JAKLQR010000134.1 GCA_022013235.1 Thermodesulfovibrionales bacterium
GGAGTAATCCCTCTGAAGGTCTGTGGTAGACTACCACGTCGATAGGCTGGAGGTGTAAGTGCAGTAATGTATTGAGCTGACCAGTACTAATAGACCGTGCGACTTGACCCCTCTTCATTTCCCTCCTGTTGTCAAAGGGAATGGGGCCTTTGAAAAGGCCCTTTTTGCGTCTTTTAAGGAGTAGAGAGAGAAATGAGAGAAAGAGACATTTTCGAAGAGATTATCGATATCGGCAAACGCCGGGGAATACTTACCTATGATGAAATAAACGATGCGCTTCCCTCTGAGTTTTTCTCGCCGGATGAGATAGAAGACCTGATGGACATTCTCCAGGATATGGGTGTCAAAGTTGTGGATCATGAAGAGATGACGCCGGCGGAAGAGGAGGCAGAAGAGGAAACAGAAGAATATGAGAAAACGGAAGACCTCGTTCAGGCATATTTCTATTCAATGGGAGATATTTCTATCCTCACAAAGGATGAAGAAACGGATCTCGCCAAAAGGCTTGAAGAGGGAAAATTAATAATCCGTGAACTCATTACCGCTTTGCCGCTCTACAAGAAACTTGAGGTCAGCGAGAACGGAGATGAAGAAGAGGTAATCCCGGAAGAGGAGCGTCCTGATGATGCCCTCGTCAGGACCGTAGAAATTATTGAGATGCTGATGGAGGAGGTTGAAACAGCAGACAAGCGGATCACTAAGTATGGGACGCTGAAGGGGCTGAAGACTATCATCCGGGAGAAAAAGAAGAAAAACGTTGATACGAAGAAGCTCGAACTGCTGGCGAAAGAGATGGAGAAGATATTCAAAAAGGTTGAGGCTGAAGTTGGCGCAAAGATAGATTACATCAAATTGATGTGGACGCGGATCGAAAAAGCGAAGATACTGATTTCTACGGCCAAGAATGAACTGATAACCCGAAACCTGAGACTCGTGGTGAATATCGCCAAGAATTATGTGGGCAGGGGACTTCCCCTCCTCGACCTGATACAGGAAGGCAACATCGGCCTTATGAAGGCTGTTGATAAGTTCAAATATGAAAAGGGTTTTAAGTTCAGCACGTACGCAACCTGGTGGATCAGGCAGGCAATTACAAGGGCCTTGATTGATCAGACGAAAACTATCAGGGTCCCTGTGCATATGATGGAGTTCTACAACAGGGTTACCAAAGCGTCGCGGGAACTTACCCAGCAGCTCGGAAGAGAGCCGACCAACGAGGAAATCGCGCAGAAACTATTAGTGCCGGCAAGGAAGGTTGAGGAGGTTTTCAGGGCGATACAGGACCCTATTGCGCTCCAGACACCTGTTGGCGACGAGGATACCGAGCTTGAGGATTTTATCGGCGACAAGAACAGTCCTTCTCCCTATGCAGATGCCGAAAAAACAGAGACGTCAGAACAGATTCAGCAGGTCCTGAAAACCCTGACGCCGAAAGAGGAGATGGTTATCAGAATGAGATTCGGCATAGGCGCCGACCGGGACCATACGCTCGAAGAAGTGGGAAGGCATCTTTCGATAACACGGGAAAGGGTAAGGCAGATAGAAGCAAAGGCCTTGAGAAAGCTGAAGCATCCCAGCAGGCTCAAAGCCCTTAAGAGATTGACTGTTATTCCTACTTAGCCATTAAAACAGGGTCTCCCTGCACGACCTCTTCGTGGCTTTTCCGGACGATCACGGTTGCGGTCTTTTCCTGAAGACTTATTACCTGGAGTACCCCGTTTTCTATCCGGTGTTTGCTCTGCTTTAATGTCGCCAATATGTCGCCAACCTGAAGGCCGTCTCTCCTCCCTTTGTCTATATAGGCAATCTCATATTCAACACTAATGAGCCGCGATTGTTTTGCAGCCACCACGTAACCGTTGATATCCGGCTTCCGGGGATTTTCAATCTCGAGAGGCGGTTCTATGTCATAGTATGTGTCAAGGAGGTCCCCTGTTGTTACTTCCCAATAAGAGTCAGTTATCAATATCTTCGGATCGTCATCGTCAACAACCTCCGCAATCCCTACCACATCAATAAGATACCCCATAAAGTCGCCTGTCTCTGGATGTATTACCTTCTCCATGGGTCTGACGATATAGAATTTCCCCCCTTTCCTTACAGGTACGGCAGGTTTAATATATGCCTCATCCCCCTTGCCGACTATTGTTTTGCCGGTCCCGAACGGTGTCTCCGTTATTTCTCCGAGGTTGGGGATTGTTTCTGCAATATACCCGCTGGAAATCAGAAGGGCCTTGTTCACCAGATAATCAATTTTTTTCGGTTCGATTATTTTCGGCACCTCCCTGGGGGGCTCGGGTTGTGCAACAGGTTTTGCCACGGGTTTGATCTCGGGGACGATCTCTTTCTGGAGCAAATACAGTGGTATTTTAATCGTCTGTTTTGGATAAATCAGATCGGGATTCTTAATGGCAGGGTTTTCTTTCCACACTTTCGGCCAGAGGAAAGGGTCCTGAAGTTCCTTGTCCGTGATGTCCCAGAGGGTGTCCCCTTTTATTATTGTGTAGTCCTTGTATTTCTGGTCTTGCGCAAATGCAAAAGAGCACAAGACGAAAATAATCAGGAAAGGAATTGTTCCACCGAACAAAGGTTTCATTCTCCGCATAACGTTTACTCCTTTTAAAAGTTTTACTTTACATAAAAATAACGAAGATGCCGAAAAGTGTCAAGTAATTTCTCTCCCATGCGAGAGAATCACTTTTTTCCCCACTATTTATACATTTTATGATATATTTTTTATATGAAATATTTCAGTCTGCTTTTTACCATTGTCTTTTTTCTCGTATCGGGGAATGCCGGCGCCTCTGAAGTCCAGGAATATACCCTGGAAAATGGATTGAAGGTGATCCTTATTGAGGAACACAAGGCGCCTGTTGTGACCTTTCAGGTATGGTACCGGGTCGGCGCAAAGGATGAGCCGGCCGGGAGGTCGGGACTCAGCCATCTGCTGGAGCACATGATGTTTAAAGGCACTCCGAAATACGGCCCGTCGGTATTGTCAAGAACAGTCCAGAAGAATGGCGGCACAGACAATGCGTATACCACAAAAGACTATACGGTCTATTTTGAAATGTTATCTTCGGACAGGGTTGCACTTGCTGTTGAACTCGAAGCCGACAGGATGCAGAACCTGACACTTGACCCGAAAGAGACGGCCTCCGAGAGAAGTGTAGTCATGGAGGAACGGAGATTGCGGTATGAAGACGACCCTCAGAATGCGCTCTTTGAAGAAGTCATGGCTGCTGCATACAAAGTCCATCCTTATCAACGGCCTGTTATCGGATGGATGTCCGATCTGCAAAATATCGAGAGAGAAGCCTTATTCAAATACTACAAAACCTATTACGCGCCCGGCAATGCGGTGATCGTAGTTGCAGGCGATATTAATGGAGAGGAAATGATAAAACAGATCCGGACTGCATTTGATGATGTCCCCCCTGGCCCGAAGTTTGAGTCTATCATGTCGAGTGAACCGGATCAACGTGGAGAGCGGAGGGTTATTCTGAAAAGAGAAGCGGAGCTTCCTTATGTCCTCATGGCATATCATACGCCGAGTTTCCCTGATGAGGACAGCTATGCTCTCGAAGTGCTCAACGGGATACTCTCGGGTGGGAAAAGCGCGCGGCTCTATCAGTCCATAGTGTATGACAAGAAGATCGCACTTGCTGCAGATGCCGATTACAGCGGTTTCAGCAAAAATCCCTATGTCTTTTTCCTTGCGGCAACCGCGGCTCCCGGCAAGGATATAAAGGATGTGGAATCCGCGCTGCTTCTGGAGATAGAAAAGATTCAGGAAATTCCCCCTTCAGAAAGCGAGGTGCAGAAGGCAAAGAACCAGATCGAGGCCTCATTCATCATGGGACAGGACTCAATTTTCGTTCAGGCGATGAAATACGGAACATTCGAGATGCTCGGCGGATGGAAGCTTATTGATGCCTATGTCGAAGGCATCCGGAAAGTAACCCCTGAGGATGTAATGAAGGCGGCAAAAAAGTATTTCCATGAAGAGAACAGAACAGTCGGGATACTGATACCGACAAAGAAAGTGAAAAGTGAAGAGTGAAAAGGGTAATGGGTAAAAAAAGCATTCTGGTCAGCTTGATGCTTGCAGCCTGTTATTTCCTTTCTTCGCAGGCTTTTGCGATTGATACCACAAGAACTGTGCTGCCAAACGGTTTGATTGTGCTCCATTCGGAAAACCACAACCTCCCTATTGTCATGGTTACCCTGATTGTCAGGGCAGGCCAGGTTCATGAGCCGGGAGAAAAGGCGGGACTTGCAAATGTGACCGCCGAACTTCTTTCCGAAGGCACAAAGACCCGTTCTTCGAAGGAGATAAGCGAAACGTTAGATTTTATCGGCGCATCTCTTGGTATATCTGCCGGCGCTGATTTTACGACGCTCACCCTTTCCGTATTAAAAAAGGATATTCATAAAGGTTTTGATATCTTCTCCGACGTCCTCCTTCAGCCGACTTTTCCTCAGGAGGAGATTACAAGGGTGAAAGAATTAATCAAAGGTTCATTAAAGCATCAGGAAGAGGACCCCTCTTTCCTCGCAGACCGGGCATTCAGAAAAGAGGTCTTCGGACCGCATCCATATGGCAGGCTTCTGGAAGGTTCGATCGAAACAATCGACCTTATCACACGCGAAGATATGATGCAGTTCTACTCGGCATATTTTCTCCCCAACAATGCGATCCTCTCCGCTGCCGGGGACCTCACTCCGGAAGAACTGCAGGGAATGCTGAAGCAGTACCTGGATGAATGGAAAAAGGCGGATGTCCCCTCAGTGGTTTCTGCAAAACCTGCAGAGAAACCCGGGAGGTCAGTACTTAAAATAGAGAAAGACCTGACACAGGCTACTCTCATGCTCGGAAACCTTGGCATCCGGAGGGAAGACCCTGATTACTATGCCGTCTCGGTTATGAATTATATCCTTGGCGGGGGAGGCTTTTCCTCGAGGCTCATGCAGTCCATACGGGACGAAAAGGGCCTCGCATACGATGTGCGGAGCTTTTTCGCCGCCCAGAAGGAGAGCGGATATTATCAGATCAGCCTTCAGACAAAGAACGAATCTGCGAATACTGCGCTTGACGAAATAATGACGCAGGTCAAAAGAATTACATCGGAACCGGTTTCGGATGAGGAGCTTTCTGAGGCGAAATCATTTCTGACAGGGAGTTTCCTGAGACGTCTCGATACGAACAGGAAGATTGCCGATTACTTCGCAGCGGTAGAGTTCTACGCCCTCGGGCTTGACTACAGAACGAATTATCCTGGCTATATCAATGCAGTCACAAAAGAAGATGTGCTGAGAGTGGCCCGGAAATATCTCTCCGCTGAACAGTATGTGCTTGTAGTCGTTGCAGACCAGAAGAAAGCAGGCCTGCAGTATCCCGAAAAATAATTAATATTTTTCCGTCATTCTCCGGCTTGATCCGGCAATCCATCCTTGTTTTACAGTCAGAGTCTGCTTGCAACTTTTCTCTGTTTCATGAATAATCAGTGGTGAAAACAATGAATATTCATCAGAAAATAGGCAGGCGCATATTCGTCTTCTGCATCCTGTCTTCAGCATGTTTTCTTGCCCTCCTCATCTGGCGGCCGGGTGCGGTCGAAGAGCGCGCTGAAACACTTGCCCTTGACTATCGGTTTCAGGTCAGAAATTTCATTTCTCCGCCGCATGTATCGGGTGAAGTAGTCGTTGTCGGAATAGATGAGAAAAGCCTGAAGCAATACGGGCGATGGCCCTGGAGCAGGACCCTGCAGGCTGAACTCGTAGAAAAGATCCTTGCTCTTCAACCAAGGGTGCTTGCAGTAGATATTTTTTACACCGAACCGGAAGATGCACGGTCTGATAAAGCGCTTGGTGAGGTATTGCACCGTGCAAAGGATAAGATTATCCTGGCAGCGGTCTTCGATGTCTGGCTTGAAAATAAGGACCGGGAGCAAAAGGAGATCCCTGACACGCTGTTCGATTCCGTATTTATGAAGCTTGAGGACCAGAGGCAAATCCAGGCAGTCGAGGCCGATGACCTCATGGCGGATATCCCGCAGATTCTCGATAATACCCTCAGCGGGCATGTATACAGCCATCCCGACTACGACGGGAAACTAAGGTGGGAAATCTTATATCTGAAATATAAAGATGAATATTTTCCTTCCCTTGCACTCCTGACCGCGCGGGTGTCCCTCGGATTGAAAAGTGATGAAATGGCTGTTGTCGGTAGCAGGGGAGTAAGGCTCGGAAGCGGCCTGTTTGTTCCTGCCGACCGGAAAGGGAGGATGCTCATTAATTATTACGGCAGGGAGGGAACGTTCACCCCTGTTTCTGCTGCAGACATTTTATCAGGGAAGGTTCAACGCAAAGAGATTGAAAACCGGACAGTGTTCCTCGGCACGTCAGCCATTGCGACCTATGACCTGAAGAACACTCCTTTTTCAGCGAACATGCCGGGTGTAGAGAAAAATGCCACTATCGTTGAGAATATCCTCACCCGGAATTTTCTCCAGAAGAGTCCGGGATATATCGAAATTATCGTCCTTGCCATGACAGGCCTGGTTCTGGGTTTCTTCCTCCCGCGTCTCAGCGCTATCAGGGGCGCTGCCCTTTCCTTTGCGCTGTTCGCCGGGTATATTCTCGGCGTTCAGATACTCTTTGCTTCTCTGAATCTCTGGGTGAATTTCATCTACCCTGCGGCGAATATGATGATA
>JAKLQR010000135.1 GCA_022013235.1 Thermodesulfovibrionales bacterium
CAGAGATGATTGTTCTCCTCCTAATTTTTGCCCTCTTCGGGTCATCTGCAGCCTATGCGCAGGATTTCACCATAGAGAATTTCCATGCCGATATCACCGTACAGGAAGATTCTGAACTCACGGTAAAGGAAACTATCGAAGTGGAATTCCAGAGGCCGAAACACGGCATCTACCGGGAGATTCCTTTCCAATATGAAGACGAGCGGGGCGGTAAGATTACCACGCCGCTCTCGGTGCTCTCCGTAACCGACCTGTCGGGGAGAGACCGGAAATATCGGGTAACGAGGAAGGGAAATGTTCTGAACATCAGAATCGGTGATTCGCAGTCATATGTCGAGCGGCGCCAGACATACGTGATCTCGTATACCGTAAGGAATGCCATCCTCTTCTTCGAAGACCACGATGAACTTTACTGGAATGTGACAGGAAACTACTGGTGGGCGCCTATCGATAAAGCATCAGCCCGTGTGATTCTTGCTGCGAAAAACAAAAGCCAACACCTGTGGGCTGCATGCTACACAGGAGCGCCCGGTGCCAAAGAGGCAGCCTGTGAGTATGCAGCATCGCATAATTCCGGGGAATTCTCTGCAACGAGAAACCTGCGTTCCAAAGAAGGACTGACCATAGCATTCGGGTGGGACAAAGGCTTTGTTGTCCCGCCGTCCACCTGGAACAAATTCCTGTGGGCGCTGAATATCAGGGAAAACTGGGTGTTTGTCTTGCCCTTTTTTTCTCTCATATTCATGGTTGGCTTGTGGCGTTCCCGTGGAAGAGACCCCAGGGTAAAAGAATCTGTCACAGTTATGTATGAACCCCCGCAATATAAGAATGTTCCTTTAACACCCGGAGAAGTAGGGGCGCTGGTGGATGAAAAACTCGATCCAAGGGATATTACTTCAACTATTGTCGGCCTGGCGGTGAAGGGGTTTCTCACTATTGAGGAAACAAAGACTGAGGGACTGATCTTTGATTCATCTGATTACTACTTGAAGAGGTTGAAAGAGCCGGATGAGAGTCTCAGCCCTTTTGAAAAAGTACTTATGTCCAGCCTGTTCACTTCTGAGCTGCCGGTTCCGGGAAGAATGATATCGGAACTGAAAAATAACTTCTATAAAGAACTTGATCTGCTGAAAAGCACTCTCTATGGCGAGCTTGTAAACAAAAAATATTTCATAGTCAGCCCTGACAAGGTCAGAAAGGTCTATCTGACGGCAGGGGTTGTGCTGATAATCTTCAGTATTCTTGTGCTCACATGGCTTATGCAGTCACCAAAGAGTGTGGTAGCCGGAATACTCATGGGGCTCCCCATATTGGCCTTTGCAAGGATAATGCCGGCGAAAACCAAAGCGGGCTCATCTGCATACATGGACATTCTTGGATTCCAGGAATTTATGAGCAGAGCAGAGAAGGACAAGCTGCAGAGGATGGGGGACAAGGAACTGTTCTCAAAGTTCCTGCCCTATGCGATTGCCCTCGATGTCGTCGACAACTGGGCAAAGGCATTCGAGGGGATTTATCAGGAACCCCCTCAATGGTATGCGTCACAAACAGGCATGAGAACATTCAGCCCCTATATATTTTCCCGTTCCATAAGTTCGGCGACTTCAAGCCTGGCCTCGGCGATGTATGCAGCGCCGAGAGGAAGCGGGGTAAGCGGCGGCGGTGGCTTCGGCGGCGGCGGTTTCTCAGGCGGCGGTTTTGGAGGAGGAGGTGGGGGGAGCTGGTAGATATCCCTGTCCGGGTAAAGGATTGGTTATCGATTTGTATCGAGTTATAGAGCCTGTTGCACAAATGGCAAAAAACATAAAAATGTCATACTGAACTCGTTTCAGCATCTAACAAAATCAATAGGTTACGAGACCCTGAAACAAGTTCAGGGTGACAAAAACCGATTTGTGCAACAGGCTCTTTGTTCCAGGAAGTTATCGAGAAAAGGATGACAGATTGTAGGACTTCAGTTTCCTGAGTCTTTTGCACCTGTTGAGAGGGCCTTCAGATCAGTGAATATATCTTTTACCTCTTGTCCCTATTGACTATAGGCTTCACTGTTAACGTTAATCCCTTCACATTGTCAACAACAGCTTTGTCTCCTTGTTTAAAAGGGACTTCACTCTCAGCCCTCCACAGTTCGCCTTTCATGAAAACCTGACCTTCTTTTCCTTTCCACTGTCTTATTCTCACCACTTCTCCCTGAAGGCTTTCAACATCTGTGGCAGATAATTTCCTTCGTTTCAAGAGATAAAAAACCAGGGGGACAACGACATGTTCGATAACCTCAAACAAAAGAAAGGCGGCAATCAGGACGATAACAATATGTGGCATTTCCATAATCTGTTGATATTTGACAGTATTTTTTAGTTATTTGTATGCTCTTTCCATTATATGCGAACAATTTCATTTTTTATACCGGTCCCCTTTTCCCATCGTGAAGCATGAAATCTGACACTCGGTTAGCGCGTATAAAAACAGGTTTGTATGTTTGAAGGGGAAATAAACGGATTCCGAAAGTTTTATTGGTCCGGGTATCAGCTATTTATATACATTGCCACGCGGTGCTATGTTCACTACCGCTATAGTCCGGTCGTCCTCTAAAATGGCGAAAACGATCCGGTATTTACCTACCCTGAGACGGCAAAATCCTCTCAGGTCTCCCGTAAGACGTTTTACGGATTGATGTTCAAGAGGATTTTCCAAATCAGACAGCGCTTCAAGTTCTTTTTTTACGCGCAGCCTTGTTTGCGGATTCAAACGGTTATAATATTTCGCTGCGGTCGAAGAAAGTCTAATCTGCCAGGCCACTCAGCTTTTTCCCCTTGCCTGCTTTAATTTCTTCAAGACCTTTTTTGCATTCGTCGAGAAAGCCGGGAATTTGCAGCAGCTCCATGGTTTCTTTGTGCCGTGAGATATATTCGTCGGTTAATTCGGTATAAATATCGGTAAGCGATCTATTTTCATAACCGGCAATCGCCCGGATAACTTTCAGCCGTTCTTCAGGCAATCGTAATGTTGTCGTACCTTTAGTTGTCATAGCGCATTACCTCCTGAATTAAGGATATACAACAAAATATTATGATGTCAAGATATTATAATATTAAGCAGGGTTTCTTAAGAGAGCAACACAGGTTAAAACTTTCTTACATGCTCCATATATGAATCATAATTGCGGCGTGTTTCGGTCATGCTGTCGCCGCCGAATTTTTCGAGGAAGGCTTCTGCAATTATGAGGGCAACCATCGCCTCTCCGATCACGCCGGCTGCGGGGACAGCACAGATATCGGAGCGTTCATAGGCTGCTTCGCTGGACTTTTTTGTAATGATATCGACAGAACGGAGCGGTTTTCTCTGAGTCGGTATCGGTTTCATGACAGCACACACGATTATAGGCATGCCGTTGGTGATGCCTCCCTCGATCCCGCCGGCGAAATTGGTTTTTCTGGAGAAGCCAGCCCAAACATTACCCCCCCTTCGCCCCCCCTTGGAAAGGGTGGGATTAACGGGGGTATAAAGTATCTCATCCATGACCTCGGACCCGAATTTCCTGCCCATCCCGAACCCGAGCCCAACCTCAACGCCCTTCATCGCCTGTATACCCATGACAGCCTGTGCAATCTTTCCGTCAAGTTTCCGGTCCCACTGGATATGGCTCCCCAGACCTGTGGGGACGCCGGTGACAAAGACTTCGAATACCCCGCCGAGTGAATTGCCCTCTTTTATTGCTCTGTCTATGAGCCTGACCATTTTTTTTGAAACCGCTTCATCAGGGCATCTGACGACCGATTTTTCGGCCTGGGCGAACGTTTTCAGCAGTTCCTTTTCTTTCATTTCATGACTTTTTACCGCTGTTTTCTGGCTTCCGATCTGAATAACAAAACTACCGACCGATATTCCAAATTCAGCTAAAAATCTTTTTGTGACGGCGCCGAGCGCAACCCTCATTGCAGTCTCGCGCGCACTTGAACGTTCGAGGATGTTCCTTATGTCCTGCTGATCATATTTAATCGCGCCCGCGAGATCGGCATGTCCGGGCCTCGGCCGCGTCACTGCGGAGATCGATCCCTCTGCATCTGCAAGAGGCAACATCCCTTCATTCCAGTTCTTATTATCTTTATTCTCGATCATGAGCGCGATCGGTGAGCCGATGGTTTTCCCCCATCTGACGCCAGAAAGTATTGCCGCGCGGTCTGACTCGATCTTCATCCTCCCGCCTCTGCCGTAGCCCCCCTGCCTTCGCTTCAGATCCCCGTCAATATCGTCAGACGAAATCTTAAGCCCTGCGGGAATGCCTTCAAGAATTCCGGTCAAAGCCTTTCCGTGTGATTCACCTGCTGTTATGTAACGTAAAGTGCTCATGGTCACCGATTGTTTTGTGAAAGTATACCATAGTTTTTATGGAATTTTTCTCCGTCCGGAAGATACTATACTAGGGAGGTTACTATCAAGCAGACATGTCTAATAGTTTTGTCATTGCGGCTTGTCCGCAATCCTTCTTCGGGAAAGATTCCCGACAAGCGGGAATGACAGCGGATATCTTTTTCTTATGACTATATTACTGAATCAGACATAAAACAGCGATGAATAAAAAAACTATATCCGGGTATTGTATCGTTCTGGTCCTCTCGTTTCTCCTCCATGCACTGAGTCCTGCAAAAACATATATCCACCTGATGCTGCCGGTTTTCCTGCTGCTCTATCCAATCATCACAGGCTACAGGGTAAAGATCAGTTTTTCTCCGAAGGATATCGTGCTCGGGCTTGCCATAACACTGCTCATTCTTGTGCCTTATGGGATTGCCTTCAGGGCACGGATAACAGACCTTGCCCCTTATTTCATAGCGTTCCAGTTTATCAGCGTTGCGTTCCCTGAAGAATTTTTCTTCAGAGGGTTCATTCAGGATTCGCTGGGGAAGAATTACAGATCTGTCGTTTTCGCAAGCCTCTTGTTTGCGCTTGCCCATCTGCCAAAGACGATATTCGGGGGCGACTGGATTGTACTCCTCAGTTTTTTCCCCTCGCTGATTATGGGATGGCTTTACCTGAAGACGAACAATATACTTCCCGGGATTATATTTCACTGGCTTGCGAATCTGATACAACAATCAATACCCGGTTAAACAGCAACTGACTATATAAAGCGGCAGATGAGATACCCTTGTAGCAAGCTGCAGGGTATCTCAAATATCAAAAGTCAATGTCATTACCCGACTTGATCGGGTAATCCAGAAGAAAAGAACTGGATTCTCTGGTCAAGCCAGAGAATGACACAAAGGAACCCTGCAGCAAACTAACAGGGAATTATCGAGTTCAACCGGAAATGTATAAATGATATGGATTAATTGCGAAACAGCGTATTCGATCCTTTCCTTCTCAGAAGATACACGATGATGAGAGGAAGAACCAGCACAAGGGTATCTGCTATCGCTGTCTGAGGGGAACCGGCGCCCCCGATGGCACACCCGCCGCCGCCACCACCGTTGCCGGAGGAAGATTTCCGCGTTGTTGCCTGTGCCTCATTCGAATACGCCGAATAACCGGATGCGTTATACGCGCGCACGCGATAAAAATAAGTCGTAGACGGACTCAAGCCGGTGTCACTGTAACTCGTACTGTTCATTCCTGTCTGTGCGATTTCAGCGAATATCCCGCTTTCCCCTGTCTTTCTCTCTATGCTGAAGCCGGTTTCAGAGGAAACATCCGTCCAGGAAAGACCGATGCGGCTTGATGAAACAGCAGTTGCTGCAAGATTTGACGGGGCAGCGGGGGCCATGCCTGTTAACGCTGCAAAGACATTCAGCCTCCCCCCTGAAACCGAGGTCCCGGCGAGGGAAGCCTTTTTATCCGCGCTGTTCAGGAGAATATTTTTCACATCCGAGTATGCGAATGAAGGATTCGCAGACAAGACCAGTCCTGCGGCGCCGCTCACATACGGAGCAGCAAGAGAGGTGCCGTTCCACCCCTGCGATTCATAGGAATAACTGCCTATACTCAGCGGCTGCCTCTGCACAGTAACGTCATCAATATACACACCCTCCTGCTGGAGTACTCCGTCTGATTCGAGACCAAAACCGATGTAGAACCTGTCATAGAGATCGCCTGCTTCCGTGATTAAGTCGGTAGAAATCGGGATAAAAGTGCCTCCTGTATCTCCGTCTGTCCAGGCAACGGTTTCCCATGATTTGCCGTCCGGAGAGTAATTGAACTGGAAATAATCGAGGGTAGATGAATCAATATACCCCCTCCAGACACAGGACAAGATATAACGGTTATTTTTCACGGATGGCAGGGAGGTCAGATACCCTGCCCAGGAATTTGTATTTGGCAGATAGGTTCCTCCCGGGCTGTCCTCAAGGCTGTTCGTTCCGTTCACCCCGGTGCCCGGTGTTACCGCCCAGGATGCATTCACTCCACCCTGACCCCATCCGAGCAGCGGGAGAGGACCTGACGCACCGTCAAAATTCTCACTGTAGACGGTAACCGGCGCACCTGCAGAAATGACTGGGACGGTGCTGTAGATCCCCACTCCAGGAGCAGCCAGATCAACAGATGTCGCTCCATAGTTCGAAAAATACGCGAGGTTATCCATGCTGTCGGAAGCAGCAACCGATATGATATTGTCGAGGGTAAATCCTGAAGGATAGAATGGAGCAAAATCATTGTTCTGCGCCTCATTCCCGGCAGCGGCAATAAAGAGCACCCCTTTGGATCGTGCATAGTTGATAGCATTATAAAGAGTATTTGAGTAATCGTAACCACCCCAGCTTGCATTGATAATCCGGGCTCCATTGTCGGCAGCATAGATAATTGCCATGGCTGCATTCGCCACATCACCTGACCCGCTCACCCCTAAAAAACGGAGCGCCATGATTCTGGCCGACCACATGACGCCGGACCCGCCAGCCCCATTATTGCCCTGTGATGCGATAATACCCGCGACATGAGTCCCGTGCGAGTCCAGGTCCTCAGGATACCCGTCATTATCGATGAAATCCCATCCATAGACGTCATCGACATATCCGTTCCCGTCGTCATCTATGCCGTTAGCCGGGATTTCTTTCGTATTCTGCCAGACATTTGCTGCAAGGTCCGGATGGCCATCTGCCACTCCTGTATCGATTACGGCGATGAGAATATCGTTTGAACCGGTGATGATGTCCCATGCTTCCGGAGCATCGATATCCGCATCAACACTCCCGCCGGTCTGTCCGGTATTGGAGAGCCCCCACTCCTGAGCGAATCCGGGGTCATTCGGGATGACCGCCTTTCTCACAATATAGTTTGGTTCTGCATATTCAACATCGGCATTCGATCGATAAGAGGCAAGCGTCTCTTGAAGGTCCATGACATCAGACAACAGAATCCGTTGTACTCCGATATGCTTCAGTTCCCGGACAGTTGCCGCACCCATTGCGTGATTAAGCGTGTTTATTGTGTGGCTTAGAGTTCCGGTTTTGAATTTCACGAGAATTTCTCCGGGGAGATACCGGGGCAACTGTAACGCCATCCCGGCGGGAGGACCTCCCTGTGTGTGTACAGCGACAGAATCAGAATTCGTTGTGTTTTCAGTGATCCGGGGTTGTCCTTCAGCGCCGCACCCTGTAAGCGCCAGAACAAGAACCATGTAAATGAAATATCTCATAGTAACCTCCTCATAGGGGAAGGTTGCCCTTTACCGGTATTACAAAATAACCGGGAGAAACTTTGTATTGCTCAAGTTCCGCGAGCAGAAAGGGGTTTTCCGCAAATGACCTGCCCGGCATGATTTCCATGGCAAGATCCATCACCGCGTTCTGAATTTTACCCTTGAGTCTCGCGAACACTTCTTCTCCCTCAAATGAAACTGACAGGATGTGTATTGTATCACCTTGTATATCCAGCGCTCCCGTAATAGCACGAAACATATTCAGGGGCACCCTTCTTCCCGAATACGTAGCAGGTTCAAACCGGGCGTCCCTGGCAGCAAACTCAACATGACCCGCTGCATCGGTTATTGCAACTGTGCCGGACAAGGTGCCCTTCCCTGCTAATCCAATTCTTTTCAGAAACACTATCTCGCTGATGCTTACTTTGTTCAGAGAAAAATTCATCTGCTGCGTGTCCTTCGTAAATTTCATGCTGCCGGAAATAGTGCCTCCGTATACCTCTCCGTCGATCACCCCGCGCAGACTGGACAGGAAGAGACTGGCCGGGTGAATACGGAGGGAGATATTATGCAAAGAGATCAGTTCATGGCTGTTCCGCCTCAGGACCGCTGTATCAATATATGTAGTATACAATAACCCTTTCTTCAGCCCATGCAATTCAGCGTCGATCCTGTGTGCCGAAAGGGAATCTTCAATAATGGCCTGCAGAGTGTTGGGCGAGAAAACGAACCATGGTCCGAAGACAATCAGGACCAGCGCGCATATGAGGATGAGGAAAATCTTCACTTTGTCTTTAAGAAGGAGAGGTCGAGGGAGATATTCATGAGTTCGGGATTCTCAAAAGACTTTTTTATGGTAACCTTTTTCATGGTAAGTACCATGGGTGCATTCTCGATTCTGTAGAGGATATTCACCATCTCGTTCATGGTCACTTTCTCTATAGAAAGATCGGCATTCTCTTCAAAGCCGTCCTTAATCTCTTTCTTCCCTGTAGATTTCAGGGTTTTTATCTTGTCTTTCAAGCCCATTGACTGGAAGACTTCATCGACTGCCTGGACAATGCCCTGAGGGCCTGACAGGCTCTTCCTGCCTTCCACGGAATCCATTCTCTGTTTCAGCGAGAGGTATTCATCTTTCAGCAGAAGCAGCTCGTTCCGTTGTCCTTTGAGCATGGCGAGTTCTTTTTTCGATAATGAGAGTTGGTGCATTCCGGAGAGGAAGAGAAGAATAACAATAATCAGACCAGCAAAAAAAGCAACGACCCTTTTGTCTTTTAAAAACGTCATCAGGACTTCCTCTCCCTGGCTGTTATGGTGAACAACATCCTGCCCTGTGCAGATGACTTTGAGTCTGATATGGCAACTCCGTCAAAGAGAACATCCAGCTTGTCCTTCATCTTCTGCACATCGCTCAGGGTCGGCGCTTCGCCTTTTAGAATAATATTCTCTCTGTCGATGGTTATCTCATGGAACACCACGCCCTGTCTGTCAGTATCCGATATCCTGAGGATGGTTGCAAGAGGGCTGATTCCCAGGTAGAGTCCCTCATCGGTTTTCAGTTCTTTCATATGGGACTTCATCTGATGGAGTTCATTAATGATATTTTTATCTCCGGGGAAAGCTTCCTGATATTTTTTCCTCATATCATTCTTTACTGCTGTAATTTCCGAGCGGACAGAGAGAATGTTCAGCAGTATGCCTGCCGCAAAAATAAACGCAACGAATATCGCGAGGAGCGCGGTCCACCTGAGCGACCTCTTTGTCTTTTCGATTTCACGGGTATACGCAAATTCGTCCCTGCGGAGGTTGACGGTCGGACTTCTCATCTCTTCAATCGCAAGAGATACCCTTTCCTGCTCCTCCAAACTCACAGGAGCGAGAAGTTTTTCCGACGAAAATTCCCGCATCACTTTGCTCAGCTCAAGCGATGTTACGCAGGCAGG
>JAKLQR010000136.1 GCA_022013235.1 Thermodesulfovibrionales bacterium
CTCCCGTGCTCCCTTTATAAAGAGGAAATCCTGCATTGGTCTAACCATTTAGTATACCACACAGAAAAAACACGACAGGCGGGGGGAATATACCTAATGTATTTTCAGAGAGAAATGTTGTACCATATCCAGATGAAAAGTATTCTCATCCTCATACTGTTGAGCCTAATACCATCTTCTGTTTGGGCTCAACCGGCAATAACGATTGATGAACAGACCCATGATTTTGGGACTATAAGCCCGGCCGCTTCAATTGCGTACGATTTCGAGTTTTCCAATAACGGCACAGAAGACCTTGTGATCGAAAAGCTTGTCCCATCCTGAGGGTGCGAAGCGGTGGTGGCCAGTTCGAGCCGCCTGAAACCCGGCGAAAAAGGATCTGTCTCTGTAAAAATAGATCTCCGGGGAAGGATGGGGCAGTTGACGAAAACCGTGCAGGTTTTCTCAAACGACCCGGATAAAAAGATTCTCACCCTTGTGATCAAAGCACATATACAACCGCAATAATTCAGGCGTCTTTCCTCTTCCATGCCGCACCTGCGAACAATTTCATGAGTAGTAAAGAGTAAAATAGAGTATGCATCCTCTGATAAGAACGATCATAATGTCTTTTTTCATTCTTTCATGGCTCTCTCCCGGTGTCCATGCAGAGGACCAATATGCGCTCAAACGTGGAACTATGATCGAAAGAGATATAAAGGGCAGGGGGATAAAGGACAAGAAAGTACTGGAGGTGATGGCAAAGGTGCCGCGGCATCTTTTTGTCGACCCTGCCCTCAGGGGAAAGGCGTATGAAGATTATCCGTTGCCTATTGGAGAAGGGCAGACAATATCCCAGCCTTACATCGTTGCCTTCATGACAGAAGCCCTGAGATTAAAACCGACTGACCGTGTGCTCGAGATCGGCACCGGTTCAGGATATCAGGCTGCGGTGCTCGCTGAGATCGTAAAAGAGGTGTATTCCATAGAGATAAGGAAACCGCTCGCGGAGGACGCAAGGACCAGATTCAGGAATCTCGGGTACAAGTATATTCACGTGAAACATGATGACGGGTACTACGGCTGGGAGAAGCATGCACCCTTTGATGCGATTATTGTCACTGCTGCTGCCAATCATATTCCGACGCCGTTGATCAAGCAGCTCAGGGAGGGAGGAAGGCTGATCATCCCGCTCGGCAGCACCCTGTACTATCAGACGCTGACGCTTGTCACTAAGAAGAAGGGCGATCTTGATGTTGCACAACTGTTGCCGGTCGCATTCGTGCCGATGGTCGGGGAGGCCGGGAAGAAGAAATAAGCAGGAGAAAAGCGATCAGGTAGCATAGTGCCCCCAGCCAGAGCACTACGGTATACCCTGTGATCATGGCAAGCATCACCGCAAGGACCGGCGCCAGCACTGAGCAGCATCCGTTCACTGCCCATGCCCAGGGTATCAATGCTTTCAGCCGTTCACCGAGTACCAGCAATCCAAGAGGAAAAGGGATTCCCATCGGGAAGCCTATCGGGAAGAAAAACAGGAATGTCATGACCACCCTTGCAGGGAAAGCAAGGGATGACATATAACCGGAAATCAAAGGGATCAGGAAACTCCAGATGATGACAATAAGTGAGATAAGGATAAGCACAAAAGGACTTCTGATTTTCTCTATCCGCTGACTGGCAAGACTTCCTGCTCCGGAACTGACGAGTATCGATATGAGTAGAGCAGCGAATGCATAGCTCGGATGTTCCAGCGGTAAGATCATTTTTTGAATCAGCGGGATCTCGATGAACATGAACCCAATGCCGAGAAAAGCGAAATAGGACAGAAAAAGAGCAATTTTTTTCTTTTCTGCGCCCTCCCTGTGTTCTTTTGGTTTTCCCCTGAGGAATACCGGGAAAAGAATAAAGAGTATACTTGCAGCCAGTATTTGTACAAAAACCACCGGAAGAATATATCCTTCCTCAACAAAAAACTGCCATTTTTTTCCCATAACCGTATAGATTTCCCTTATGTTTCTCAGTTTCAGGTAGGAATGAAAGAAAGGGTTCTCATCATCTACCGGTGCTATATCAAAAAGATAGGACCTGATAAATTCAGCCCGCCTTTCTTTCTGTAAAAGCATCTGAAAAGCCTCCGAATACTCATTTGTAGGCATGCGGATGAATCTGTTTGATTCTGTATCGGGTATACCCGGATAAAAAACGGTGTCGAACCGCCGGCTTTCTGAAAACTGCCTGATCTTTCTGATATCGCCGGGATTCAGGGGCGATTTTTTAAACAGTATACAGAGGGTTTCGATACTGCGGACCGCAGCTATGTGCTGAGTGATATCCTGTATCCCCATCTCTTCAAGCGCGGATATTCCGGTAAGCAGAACCCTCAGTTCCGTACGTGGAGGAGGCAGTATGAAAAGATGGATCGAAAGGACCCCGTCTTTCTGAAGATGGCGAATATATTCCCTGAATGCATCTGTCGTGAACCGGTAGTCTTCAAGAATGCCGAATGAGCCGGCAGGATAGGATCCAGTCAGGGATATGTCAATGATGTCAAAATGTTTTTTGCTGTTCCTGAGCCATAACCTTCCGAGACCTTCGGACGTATTCTCGGCATAGATGCCGCCGGAAAATGCATGAAAGTCTTTTTTGATGATCTCCAGCAGCAGGGGATTGCTCTCGATTTTCTGAACCACCCCTGAATGGTAATATTCGGCGACAAGCGCCTGAAGTCCGCCTTTTGGGTCAATGATCAGGACATTGCGGGGCTGGCTGGAAATCTCAGCGTTGCTTTTGAGTTCGTAAGGGAGTGCAGACGGCAGATACCTGAGAAAATCGAAGGACTCTCTGTTGACCCCGGAGGTCACTGCATTCGTCTCACCCCCGTCGATTGAAAAGCCGATCTGATCGGGGAGAGGATCAAGATAACGCAGGCTCAATCCCGGTGCATACCGGACAGCCGGGCTCCTGAAAGTATCTATCCTCGCAAAAGTACTTACATAGGTTCTGAGATGTTCTGCCCCGGGATACTGGAGTACAGCAGGAAGTCCTTTATACGGTGACATTCTGATCTTCAGGAATTCAGGGCTGAGATGCAGGAAAATACCGGCAAATACGATGAGAATCAGCGTAAGGATTCTCAATCCCGTTCCTCCCCAGAAGATTGCCGCTGCAAGAGGCATCAGAGAAA
>JAKLQR010000137.1 GCA_022013235.1 Thermodesulfovibrionales bacterium
AAATTGAATACATTAACGCATGACAAGCGATACGCAGTAATTCAGCAACGCACTCTATGAACCTGAAGCAAATACCCTCCCTGAGTATGATTGTAATCTGCATTATAACGCCTCAAAATAACAGTAAGAAACATTTCATTGAAGGGGAATACTTTTCTGTATTTTCATTAAATTATGCATTATTAACGCCAGGTTGCAATGGTAATCAAAAAAAATACCATCCCCTACATACGTAGGATTGCTTTTTTATAGGAAAGAAGTGAATATTTATGTATAAAGGTATGGTGAGGGATAACTAAAATGAAGGAAGAATCTGAATTAATTCTGGATAATGCCATGTACAAAATCATGCAAGACTCACTTAATTCTTTGCCTATAGGAGTTACCATCACTGATATAGAGGGCAAAATTATCTATACAAATAACGCTGAAGCATCAATGCATGGATACACCGTTGAAGAACTAATCGGAAATGATGCGCGAATAATGGCCCCTCCTCATTTATGGAAGTATTTAGATTTTGAGAAACTACATAAAATGGGAGATTGGAAGCGGAAAACTATCAATATCAAAAAAAAATGGAGAGCTATTCCCTGTCCAGTTAACTTCTATCGCGATAAAGAACGTTAGTGGTGTGCCACTTGGCATAATTACAGTTTGCGAAGACATAACTAAGCAAAATAAATCTGAAGAAATGTTAAGGGAACTTGAAGAACGTTATAGTAGTCTATTTGAAAATGCCCATGACATGATTCAAAGTGTTTCAGCGGATGGTCATTTCATCTTCGTAAATCCGGCATGGTTAAAGACCTTGGGCTATACATGGGATGAACTTAAGAAAATTACTATTTTTGATATTTTACATCCAAGTTGTAAACCACATTGCGTAGAAGCTTTTAGAAAGGTAATATCAGGTGAATCAATAAATAATGTAGAGGCAATATTTATTGCAAAAGATGGCAGACAAATCCTTGTTGCGGGGAATCTGCATGCACGTTCAATTGGTCAAGAAGTAATTGCATCCCAAGGGATATTCCGAGACGTCACTAAGCGCAAAAAAGCAGAAGAATCTCTCAAAGCGAGTGAACAAGAACTGAAGAAGAAAGTGAATGATCTTGAGGATTTTTACAAGATGGCTGTTGGCAGAGAACTGAGGATGAAAGAATTAAAAGAAGAAATTGCAGAATTAAAGAAAGAATTAGGACAATATAGAAAACAATAGAAAAGCCTATGCTGTCTTGTCCTGCTTTTTGAACTCCAATCCAACCTTCACGGAACTGTTCCCCATTGTTAAAGTCCAGCGAACGATTGCACAACGGGAATCCTCGGTGAGGATGCTTCGGATGACGATCTCTTCTCCTTCTGAAAGGGGATGATTCGTGATCATACATAACCCGGAATGGCTGAAATCCTGTATTATTCCTTTCAGGACTTTATCGGCTGGATGTGATGAGAGAGAATACTCTATAAGCTGGGAAAAATCATACCGTGAATTCTTTCTTTGTCCGGTTGTCATTTTGTCCCTTTGACAACTTTGTTATAAACAAAATGTATATTATTTGTCAAATAGCTCAAGGGAAGAAAGAAGACCGGAACACTGCGGAGCCGGCGAAACCCTATAAATATTCAGAAGATTATCGCATCGAATCCAGAATTATTGTCACAGGACCGTCGTTTATTGAATGCACCTTCATATGAGCTCCGAATTTACCGGTGACGACAGTGAGGCCGGTTCCACTCAATCTGTCCGCAAACCTGCGGTAAAAGACTTCAGCCTTATCCGGCTCTTCTGCACCGTCAAATGACGGGCGGTTGCCTTTTCTGCAATCCGCAGAAAGGGTGAACTGGGATACAACAAGGACGTTCCCTTTAATATCCTGCACCGAAAGGTTCATATTCTGCTCCCCGTCTTCGAATATCCTCAGTTGAGAGGTTTTTTTGAGCAGGTATTCCATATCTTTGTCCGTGTCTCCTTTTTCTACTCCGAGGAAGACAAGGAGCCCCTTTCCGATTTCTGAAACGGCGTTTCCGTTGATTGTGACTTTCGCCTCTGATACCCGTTGTATGAGTGCCTTCATTGTTTTAAACTTTTCACTCTGAACTCATCACTTTTCACTTTCCTTTAATACCAAAGCATCGCCTCAAAGTCAGGCGTCGGGACCGTAAGCATGATGTGGCCTCTCCACGGACACCGTTCTATCTCCTCACCGTCTTTTGTGATACAGATCGAAAAATTGATAACATCATTTTCCCGTGCGTTCAGATCGGTAAACGGTATGCCTATCTCGAGAATATCCCCGAACGCCGCATCGGGAATATCTTTCACTTTTTTCCATTCGCCATTCGTTTTTTCATGCAGTGATGCAGAGAGAGCAGGCTTGATTGAGACAGAAACTTTCATGACGGACGGCTTCACGAAATCAATCGAGAACGAAATCTCTTCCGGAAATTAGTTCAGCGGCATCACAGGGTCTGCTCTCAGAAAAAGGGTTTCCTTATTGAACCCGTAATAAATGCTTGAGAGAAGACTTTCAGCCTTGTGCATGCTTCCACCTGATTTCCTGATATCCATCTGCGCTCCCTGATACCATTCGTAATAACTGGTGACGATTCCGTCAATCTTCGGGTCGATGAACCCCCGGATTGCGACAGTAGGAGCGATGCTCCTGTCCTCCCTGAGAACAGGAATAAAGAGAAAGGGCGGGATTTCTTTTTCCATTTCCCTGTAAACCTTCATCAGATTCATTCTGAACAGTTCGTCGAAATCTTTTTGGGTCTCGGTGATATGGTCATCCCCGTACCACCAGTTCCAGTCGCTTCCCTCTGCGATATATATAGATTTCCATGCTTCAGAAAGGTCTTTTTCCGGATGCATACCCTGAAAAAGCTCCAGTTCCTTTCTCGTATCCGACAGGTAGTCCCAGGCTGTGTTGTCCTCCTCATGTCCGATCCATACGGCGTAGTTTGCGTAGATCCAGGATCCTGGATGGAGCGTTTCCAAGGGAGAGCCCTTGTCATAATTGTCGAGAAATTCGGATACGGTCACTGTCTGCAGCCGTTTATTTGTCGAGAGACCCTCATAGAGATATTTCAGAAAGTCGTATCCGTCGTTTGAATAATATTCCCACGCATTCTCGCCGTCGAGTATGATGGACACGAGGTGCGGTTTGTCCTTCGGAATACTCTTTGCAATTCCCTCCAGCTTCCGAATTAAGTCATTCGCCGCGCTCATCGGGTCCCATTTCGCATATACGAACCCGATAAGGTCTGAAAGAAGATGGTCACGGAAGATGATCGAAACGTTCCCGAAGGTATGGGGGCTATAGAGAGTTCGGGGATCAAGGAGAGTCCTCGCAGAATCCCTGAGCTGCTTCCCGGTTGAGATCGCGAGGATGTCCTCATCGGTTGCAAGCCACTGAATGCCCGCGTGTGCTGCAATTTTTACCACCTCTTCACTCACAGAACCTTCCGAAGGCCACATGCCATGGGGCCGGTAGCCGAATATTTTGTCAAAATAATCGATCCCGGTCCTGATCTGTTTCTCGGCATCTCCGGGATATGTAAACCGGTGCTGGGGAAGGTCTATGTTTGGCAGCGCAACCCGGGCGATATTTGTATCACAGAGCAGGGGGAGAATAGGGTGATAGAACGGAGAACAGGAGAGTTCGATCTGACCGTTCTGCGACAATTCCTTGTACCGCGGGATGATCTTCTTCAGTATCGAGAGTTGTTTCTCTATGACGAGCTGCTTGTCCTCTTCGGTAAAGTCCCTCCCTTTTTCGACAAGCATCCTGAGGTCGGGATCATTCTGCCTGAAAAGGGGATCTATCCAGCACAGGTTGAAGAGGAGCTGGAGATCGAGAAAATCCTGAATGCTGAAATAACGCGCCAACCGTGTGAGCTCGCTCCTGATGAGATGGACACCCCTTTTGGAAAGGATCTCGGAATAGCGCGGGAAGGGTTTGATCATTGTATCCCAGTTGGCAAGGAAAAAATTTTCGAGGAGAAACACCTTGTCCTCATCGGAGAGTTCGGAAGCCTTTTTTATGCTCAGTTCAAGGTAGCGGTCCCGGGCATTGTTGTCTGAATAATCCGAAATCTGTTCGAGGAGGGAAGGGGTGAAGTTAAAGGTCTGTTTAATCGCAGGGAAGCCGCTCTGAATCTCTACCATATCAAGATAGTCCTTCGTGCCGTGGAGCCTCACCCATGGAAGTCTGTAGAGGCCTGTGAGAGGTTCTTTATAGAAAGGCTGGTGCATATGCCAGAGAAAGGCGATGTAGAGAGGGCTATCGGTCATACTTGAAAATATATTCGTCAGGCTTTGCTAATCCAAAGTCCTCCCTCGCATGTTTTTCCCTGTGATAGGGGTCTTCCTTGAGGGACTTTATCTGGGTCCTGAGCTGTTCATTCTCCTGGTTTATTTCCCTGATATCATTTTCGATGCTCGTCTTTTTCTGATGAAGTTCCCTGTATTTCAGAAACCCCATATCCCCGAAGATGATATTGGCGAGAAGGTAGAGGAAGCTCAGGAAGACGACGGTATAGAAGATAAGCCTTCTCTTCCTGACCTCAGAGGCGACCTGTTGCCGCAGGCGGTTAACGGGAGTAGCCATTACTATAAATTATAGAACGCTTTTTTGACTTTGTACACTGCAGAATTTGCCAGTTCCTCAATAGTGCTCTTGTCGGGGAACGTGTTGGCTCCTTTTACAGGTATTGATGCAGCAGTTCGTCCGCTTTTTTCCTGTCAAGAGGTCTGCCGGCGAGTTCAGCCCTGTTGTTTATCTGCTGAAGGGTTGTCTCCAAAAATATCTTAAATGCATGGATCTTTTTAAGGGCTTTCTCAACATCTTTTTGATCATGAGAAAGGAGATCCTGAAAAAACGAATTAAATTCGTCGTAGTCCTCATAGCGGAGCAGCTTGAAGCTGAGGCTCTCGAAGTATTCCATGAAATTTCGCAATGGCTGCATATAGTCCGGGTTTTTTTCACGGGTTGCTGTTTTCTCCTCGATAAGGGCAAGAAGCCTGGATAATATGTAGATATCTTTTCTCAGCTTCAGGGACTGGGACAGCCGTTCAGTGAAACTTTCGAAGAGGGCGTCTCCGGCGATATCGGGCCTGTACTCTCGGGTGATCTGGACTATGCTCTGCTCGATAAGATTTTTTAGTATCCCATGGCTGTTCTCGATCTTTCCCCGGAAATGCGAGGACCCTTTTTTCCGCATAATTTCCTTTAATTCCTGGACAAACACCCGCTTTGTTTCCATGGAGAACTGGTATGTGAGAGAATTCAGAAGCATTCTGAGCGGATCGCCTTGTACTCTGCGGGAGACTGTCTGCAGGAAACTCCTGAACGCGGTAATTTCGGAACGAAGCAGGATGAGAATAACGAGGGTTGTATGCAGTGATACTGTACGCGGGGACGTTATGTCTATATACCGGAGATAGCGGAGAAACCTGAAGAGATGAAGAAACAGGAGAGAGACATACCGTTTTGTTTCCTGTTCATGTATCGTTTTCACAATATCGGTTATGGCAGGATTGACGATGCGTTCGAATTTATGTTTCTTGTCCGGCGAAAACGGATTCAGAAATACGTTTTCACGGATCTCCTTGCTCAGCAGCTGTCCTATATTCTGATATACCGGACAGGAAATCTCTCCTGTTTTGAGAAGGTCCGTGATAATCCCCCTGAGATTCACAAAGAGATCATAGAGAAGATACAGGCTCTTCTCCGGTGAATCCTGAGTATAGAGTTTCTCTCTCATCAGGTCTCTTGCGTGGTCGTTGAGGAGTTTGGATTCGGTGAAACGCTGGAACCAGTATGCGTTTTTTCTGCTTTTTGGTATGATGAATTCAATGATGCCGATGATCCTCAGTATGACATCACGCACCACAACCATTTCTTCATAAAAATTCCTGTTCGGGAGGTCGTCCTGTGAGACCGGAAGGTTGTCTAAAACAAAAAACCTGTCAAGAGCTCTCAGGAGCACATTGAGTTCCGAGAAGAGTTCCTTCTGTGAATTTATGGCTTGAGGGTACCAGTTGTCTTTTCTTTCATAAGAGGTCATTTCTTGATAACATGAATTGCATCACCATGGACATCTTCTGCAGCTTCCATGAGCGCTTCTGAGAGGGTGGGATGGGCATGGACAGTTTCACCGATATCTTTTGTTTTCAGGCCGTTCTGTATGGCGAGGGTTGCTTCATGGACCAGCACCGATGCCCCCGGTCCGATGATGTGCACTCCCAATACCCTGTCGGTTTGTTCATCCGAGACGACTTTCACGAGGCCTTCGATTTCCCCGAGTGCGTGCGCTTTGGCGAGTGCCCTGAACTGAAAATGCCCCGTCCTTATTTTTATCCCCTGTTCGGAAGCCTGATGTTCCCTGAGACCGACCGAGGCTATTTCAGGCGAAGTGAAGATTGCGGAAGGAACTGCAGAATAGTCCATTGCTTTCTCGCCGCCGAGTGCATTGGTCACCGCAGTGGTCCCTTCTTTCGAGGCAACATGCGCGAGCAGAAGTCCTCCTGTGACATCGCCAACGGCATAAATCCCTGGTATGGATGTTTCGAGTTTCCTGTTTGCGATAATTTCTCCATAGGGACCTGTCTTGACCCCGACTTCTTCCAGTCCGATCCCCTCGCTGTTGAAGGCCCTTCCAGTTGCAATAAGGACTTTTTCCGCTATGATCTTTCCCCCGTCAGGAAAGAGTGCATGCACTCCGTCAGGCTGTGCGGTGATGCTTTGCACTTTTGTATCAGTGAATACCTTTATTTTCTTCTTTTTGAATTCCCGTTCGAGGACCGCGGATATCTCTTCGTCTTCCGTGGCAAGCACACGGGGGAGCATTTCTATTACGGACACTTCCGAGCCGAGCTCTTTGAAGATACAGGCAAATTCACAGCCGATGACGCCTGCGCCGACGATGAGGAGGCTCTTCGGGACCTCGGTGAGGTTCAGCATATCATTGCTTGAGAGGATCTGTTTTCCGTCGAAAGGAAAGGCAGCAACCTGATAAGGCCTTGAACCGGTTGCAATGATTATTCCGTCTGCTTCTATGGTTTCCCCGGCGCCGTTCCGGGAATGGCAATGTATCGTACGGGGAGAGGTTAAAGACCCCTGTCCTTCTTTGAGAATGACGCCGCGGTATTTCAAAAGGGAACGGATGCCCTGAACCTGTGTCCGGACAATTTTATTTTTTCTCGCAAGGATCGCAGCAAGGTCCGGCTTTATCTCTCCGTTGCATTCAAGCCCATATTCTTTGAATCTTCTTGTTTTCGCGAGCAGCCCGGTTGATGCAAGGATTGCTTTGGTAGGAATACATCCCCAGTTAAGGCAGGTGCCTCCGACTTCTTCTTTTTCGATTACAGTTACCTCTGCACCCAGATGGGCGGCCCTGAGCGCAGCAATATAGCCGCCGGGACCAGCTCCGATGATCGCTAATTTCATTTTGCCTCTTCTTCAACATATTTCAGATACTCCGATGCGTCCATCAGGTCATCGGCATCAGAAGGATCATCGATCTCAATCACGGCAATCCATCCTTTGCCGTAAGGGTCTTCATTCAGTATTTCGGGTGATTCGGAAAGGTCTTCATTTACTTCGTAGATCTTGCCGCTTAACGGAGAAATGAGTGAAGAGGTGGCCTTTGTCGATTCTATCTCGCCGATTTCACTGTTTGCATCAACATCCGTGTCAACTTCAGGGAGATCAATGTAGACGATATCGCCGAGCGCTTCCTGTGCGTAGTCTGTTATGCCGATCGTAGCTTTCCTGCCGGTGACTTTTACCCAAGTGTGTTCTCTGTGAAATTTCAGTTCATCTGGATTCATGTATTCCTCCTTTTCTGTTACTCACCCCACTGATTTCTTATCATAGGTTTTTCTTCTTTGTCAAGAAAAGTTCGTGCGCCGTTGTTGAAGCCCTTGGTATCTTGTAGTAAGATATAATTAAATGAGGATATCCGGCGGTGTCGCAAAAGGAAGGAGAACGGCTACGGAAAAACTTCCGGGCAAGAAAGTGCCCGGAGAACGGCTCAGGCCGACGTCCTCCAAGGTTCGGGAGGCGTTGTTCGATATAATCAGAAATAGACTTGAAGGAGCTCATTTCGTTGACCTCTATGCAGGAAGCGGAGCCGTAGGATTCGAAGCGCTCTCCCGCGGCGCGGAACATGTCGTCTTTGTAGAGCCTGATAAGCTCAGAACCGTGATGATTCAAAAGAATATCGAAAGTCTGGGGTTCTCCGGGAATGCGAGCATCAGCAGGACGGATGCGGAGAAATTCCTGAAAAAGGCGGCGCTTGACAGCGGTGGATACGATATTTTATTTCTCGACCCGCCGTATCGTTCAGAAGAGATAGAGAAAGTTCTCCCGCTTATAGGGAGCAGCAAAATACTGAATGATGACGGGTTAGTAATCGTAGAACATTTTTTCAAAAAGACACTGCCCCGCGCTGCGGGCAGGCTGATACTCTTAAAACAGTACCGGTACGGAGATACGATGCTGACCCTTTACCGAAAGGACAGGGAATGAAGACTATTGCGATTTATCCGGGAACCTTTGATCCCATAACAAACGGCCACCTCGACCTTGTAAAAAGAGCCCTGCGGTTTTTCGACGAAGTGATCGTTGCGGTAGCTCCAAGCCTCAGGAAACAGACCCTTTTTACTCTCGATGAGAGATTAACGCTTATTCATGAATCATTAGAAGGGATGCCGAAGGCAAGCGTGGAATCTTTTAACGGACTTCTTGTCGAGTACGTGAGAGAGAAGCAGGGGATAGCGATTATACGGGGACTCAGGGCTGTGTCCGACTTCGAATATGAATTTCAGATTGCGCATATGAACAGGAGACTCCGGAAAGATATTGAAACAGTATTCCTTATGCCGAGCGAAGAGTACAGTTTCCTGTCTTCAAGCATTATCAAAGAGGTCGCGTCATTCGGTGGATCGATAAGAGGGCTCGTGCCGAAAGCTGTCGAAAAAGCGATTAACAAAAAGTTCAAAAAAGAGAGGGTCAGGTAAAGGTATAGGGAAAGCGAGAGTATAATTCATTTTTTCTGTACCTGTACCTTTGCCTTGTCCCTGATTTTCTTAATGCTGGAGGGTTGGCATGTCTCGCAGCGAGATACTTGTCCCGCCTCATTTTCACCCGGAAAAAGTCGGCGAAGTATGGAAGGTCGCCTACCAGGAGATAGCCGGTAACGCTGAAGAGTGGGCAAAAAAACACCGTATCAGCACTGCATCAGACGATCAGTTCAAGATATGTCTTATTGGAGTCGATGTCCAGAATTCATTCTGCATTCCGGGATTCGAATTGTATGTTGGTGGTCGATCAGGGAAAGGCGCCATAGATGACAACCGGCGGCTTTGCGAATTTATCTACAGAAACCTCGACGTTCTCACGCAGATTTGCCCGACTATGGATACTCATCAGGCCATGCAGATATTTCATGCCATTTATCTGGTCAATGAAAAGGGAGAACATCCCGCGCCGTTTACGATTATTTCCGAGGAAGATATCCGGAAAGGCGTATGGAAATTCAATCCCCGGCTCAATTCCAGTTTCCCGGTCAGTGAAGATTACGGTCAGAGGCACCTCCTCCATTATGCAAAGCAATTGAGAGAAGGCGGGAAATACGATCTTACGATATGGCCTTACCATGCAATGCTCGGCGGGATTGGTCATGCGCTTGTTCCCGCAGTTGAAGAAGCTATATTTTTCCATTGTATCGCGCGGTACAGCCAGCCGAATTTTCTTGTAAAAGGGGACAGACCTTTTACAGAACATTATTCAGTCCTCGGACCTGAGGTACTGGAAGGCCCATACGGAGAAGCGATCGCCCGGAAAAGCGATACATTTTTCAGGAAAATGTTCGAATTCGATGCAATTCTCATTGCAGGACAGGCGAAGAGCCATTGCGTTGCATGGACGATCCAGGACCTCCTTGAGGACATCCTCACTCAGGACAGAAGGCTGGTCGAAAAGATATATCTCATGGAAGACTGTACCTCTCCGGTAGTTGTTCCCGGGGTGATTGATTACACAGAGCAGGCCGATGCTGCGTTCAAACGTTTTGCAGATGCAGGAATGCGTATCGTCCGTTCGACAGACCCTATAGACCAATGGCCAGGAATAAAACTGTAAAACCATCAAAGAGCAAAGTGCAGGTATTCATCATATCGGACGCCACAGGATTGACGGCTGAAATGGTGATCAGCGCGGCGCTGGTGCAGTTTAAGGAAATAGAGCCGGTCTTCAAGAAATTCCCCTACATAAAAACAAAGGAACAGGTGAGCACTATCCTCTCGCAGGCGGAAGCGGTGCACGGCATCGTCATATATTCGCTCGTCTCCCAGGAACTCAGGAATTGGGTCCGCAGGGAAAAAAGAAAGAAGAATGTGTTCGCGGTCGATATCCTCGGGTCCCTTATTGACCAGATCGGCAAGATATGGAACCTCATCCCTGAATTCAGTCCCGGACTGCTCAAAAGGGTGAGCGAAGAATCGATTCGCCTCGCGGAATCCATTGATTTTACTTTAAGGCACGACGATGGTCAGGGTATCGATACTCTCGAACAGGCTGACCTGGTCCTGTTTGGTGTTTCGAGGACTTCCAAGACGCCCACCAGTCTCTACCTGTCCTGCAATCACAACCTGAAGGTGGCAAACATCCCTATTATTGAGACAATACGCCCGCCGGATAAGATTTATGCTTTGGATATGCAAAAGATAGGTCTCACCATCTCACCCGAAAGGCTTGCGTTTATAAGGGAGAGGAGGATGAAATACGCAGACGCCGGCGATTATCTTGAGTTGTCACATATCAAGAAGGAAATCGAATACAGTCACCGCATTTTCAGAAAGGTCCCGGGAATACAGATTATCGATGTGACGCAGAACTCTATCGAAGAGGTCGCAAACAGGATCATAGAGCGGCGGCAGGAACCCGTGAAAGAAGGAAAGGAGGAAATGTCCGATGCAGCGAAATGATTTTGTATTATGGTTCAAAGACATTGGGAAAGAGGATATCCCCCTGGTTGGCGGCAAGTGCGCCAATCTTGGTGAGCTTGTGAGCAAAATCGGCATGCCTGTGCCGAACGGTTTCGCCGTTTCGGCATATACGTACAAGCAGTTTCTCGAAAGGACGCAGACGAATAAAACAATCAAAAAACTCCTTGACGGTCTCGATACCGCAGATATGGAAGCCCTCCGGAAGGTTTCTGCAAAAATACGGAAGCATATCGAGGGTATTCGCATGCCTGACGATATGGAGAAGGCTTTCCTATCTTCATATGAGAAGCTTTGTAATCAGGCAGGCAAAAAGAACGTTGCAGTTGCAGTAAGGTCTTCTGCAACCGCCGAGGACCTGCCCGGGGCAAGTTTTGCGGGCCAGCAGGATACCTTCCTGAATGTGACAGGAAAAACCCTTATCAGCAATATCAAAAAATGCTGGAGTTCGCTCTTCACCTCACGGGCTATCGTGTACCGGAAAGAGAAGGGGTTTTCCGATGATGACGTGCTGATCAGCGTGGCGGTGCAGGAGCTTATCTTCTCCGCCGGTTCCGGGGTGATGTTCACGCTGGAACCGGTGAGCGGAGATAAAAGCAAGATAGTTATCAATGCCTCATGGGGACTGGGAGAGGCGATCGTAAGCGGACAGGTGACCCCGGACGAATATGTGGTCAAGAAAGATTCAATGAAAGTCGTAGAAAAACACGTAGTCAGGAAAGACAGGCAGATTGTCTCCGATGTGAAAGGCGGGACAAAATGGGTGAAGGTCCAGGGCACAATGCAGAAAAAACCGGTGCTCGATGACGCTTCAATCGTCCGTCTTGCGAAATATGGCATCAAAATAGAAAAGCATTATGGCGTGCCCCAGGACATCGAATGGGCTGTTGACGATACGGGCAGGATCTTCATTCTTCAGGCGCGCCCTGAAACGGTCCACAGCACTGAAGGTGCGGGAAAAAGCACAGAAGGGAAGGAGCTTATGGAAAAAGATATCCTGTTGAGAGGAATAGGGGTAAGTCCCGGTCAGGCGTCCGGCAAAGTACAAATTATGCTCGATGTGAAGAAGATGTCGGGATTCCGGCAAGGGGACGTTCTGGTCACGGAGATGACAACTCCCGATTGGTTGCCCGCAATGAAGATCGCAGCGGCCATTGTGACGAACCTGGGAGGAAAAACCTGCCATGCCGCCATTGTCAGCCGTGAACTCGGAGTTCCTTGTATTGTCGGGACAGAGAAAGCGACAAAAGTCCTGAAGGACGGCGAGGTGATTACGGTTGATGGACAGAGGGGGCTGATATTTAAGGGCTCGCTTGCCAAAAAAGAAGCAGCGGCTACGGCTGGTACCGGAGCGGCTGACATATCCTCACAGGTGATCACTGCAACAAAAGTATACGTAAATCTTTCCATCCCTGAGATTGCGGATAAGATAGCGAAGGAAACAAATGCGGACGGAGTGGGATTGCTTCGCGCAGAACACCTCATGCTCAGTATAGGCAAACACCCGAGGCTTCTTATCGAAGAGGGGGGAGAAAAGATTATGCTCGATACCTTCTCCCAGGGGGTTGGAAAGGTTGCAGAAGCGTTTTTCCCGAAGCCTGTTGTTTACCGGTTTCTAGATTTCAAGCCGGATGAATTCCTTGAACTCCCCGGAGGAGAAAAATATGAAAGGAAGAATGTAGGACCGAATCCAATGATCGGGTATCGCGGAGAATACCGGTATTCCAAAGAAGACGACATCTTCAGAATCGAACTAAGAGCGATACGGCAGGCAAGGGAAAAGATGGGACTTAGCAACATATGGGTCATGGTGCCATTTGTGCGGACGCTGGACGTATTCAGAAAAACAGTGGCAATCATGCGCGAAGAGGGCCTGGACAACCGGAACGATCCGGGTTTCCAGCTCTGGATAATGGTAGAAGTTCCGAGTGCGGTATTCATGATCGAGGAGTTCTGCAGGGAAGGCATCGACGGGGTGAGTTTCGGTACCAACGACCTCACCATGCTCGTCCTTGGCGTTGATAGAAATGACATTTCGGTGCAGGAGATTTACGACGAAAGGAACCTCGGCGTCCTCCGCGCAATCGCCTATACCATGGCTGTATGCAGAAAACATGGCGTGACGACTTCCATCTGCGGACAAGCCCCGAGCGTATACCCTGATTATCTCGAGTTCATGATACGGTGCGGCGCCACTTCGATATCGGTGAATCCCGATACCGTAGTCTCCTCAAGAAGGGGCGTGGCAGTGGTAGAGCAGAAGATCCAGATGGAGAATGCGCTCGGTATCAGAACAAAACCGAAGATAGCGAAAATCCCGCTGGAAGAGGTGTTCTTTTGGAGAGGGGTAGAAGAATAGAGGACTTTATAGGCTACATCGCGGGAAAGTACCGGTCCGTTGCGGAAATCGGTATCGGACATGACCCCGGTGTGGCCTATGCCCTGAAGAACAGGGGGATCAGGGTTTTCGCGACTGATGTGAAGCCGTTTTCATACGACGGTCTCAGCGTTATGCACGATGACATAACCTGTCCGGATGTTTCTTTATATACAGACACTCAGCTTATTTATTCCGTGAGGACTCCTTCTGAACTTGTGCCATATATGGAAACACTCGCCAGGACGATTTTTGCAGACCTGATCGTGAAACCCCTCTCCTCAGAATTCCTGAACGGGCAGTTGGTGCGGAGTGAAGAAGCAACATTTTATTTATGGCAGTTTTCTCAGACATCATGAGCGCCCGATGACAGATGAGAGATGCTGCAATAAATTCAGCATGACGGAAAAAGAAACAACAAGAAAAGGCCGGTCAAAATGAAAAAGACACAGACAAAAAAAAGAGTCGCCGGAAAGAAAAAAGCCATCTATCTTGTCGGCGAGGGAACGGGTGATACGATCAGCAAGATTGCAAGGGCTGCGCTTGCACAGTTCCACCATGAAAACGTAGAAGTGAAGGATTTTTTCATGGTCACGGAAGAAGAGTATGTCTCGCACATCATGAAGACGGCGGGTTACGACGACGCACTGGTAGCATTCAGCATCGTCCAGCCTTCCCTCCGGGATTTCCTGATCCATGAGGCGGACCGGAGAGGCATCAAGGCAATAGACGTAATAGGAAACTTCATAATACAGTTGTCGATATTCCTCAAGGAAAAGCCCCTTGAGATACCGGGAAGGCAGTATATCCTTGATGAACATTATTTCAGGAGAATAGAGGCGATCAACTTCGCGGTGAAGCATGACGACGGAAAACTGCCGAACGGGGTAAAACATGCCGATATAGTCCTTGTAGGGTTATCACGGACAGGGAAGACGCCGTTGTCAACGTATCTTGCAAACCAGGGATGGAAGGTGGCAAATGTACCGATACATCCTGAAATGGAAACCCCTCCCGAACTCTTCGAGGTGGATCAGCGCAAGATATTCGCTCTGATCATCAATGTCGAAAGCCTTGTGAAATTACGGGAGTCAAGGCTCGAACAGCTCGGACTCGAAACAGATGCGAAGTATGCAGACCCGGTGTGTGTTGAGCAGGAAATCGAATGGTGCCAGGAGTTTTTCGAGAAACATCCTAAATGGAAGATAATGAACGTCTCGAACAAGGCCATTGAGGAAGTTGCAGCCAGCATTGTGAATGCATTCAGGCCCGGGAAAACACACTAGTTAGTGTCTGTCATAAACAAAGGCATTGTCATCCTCCGGCTTGACCGGGGGATCCAGAACGTATTGAAAAAACTGGATTCCCGCCTTTGCGAGAATGACGACTTTATCCAGAGTCGAGGATGTATAAGCCGACGCCAGGTAAACCTACCAGCCGCCACCGCCGCCACCGCCGCCTCCTCCTCCGGAAGAGCCGCCACCGCTACCACCGGAACTCGAACCAGGCGCTGTTGAAGAAGAAGATATTGCACTGCTGAAATTCCCGCCCAGAGAAGACGCAAAATCACCCATTGCCATTGAGGAGAGCGCAGCGCCGGCATACCAGGATGGGCTATACGCGGCGCCTCTCTCTCCCGCCGCCGCTGAGAGGACATCTGAGAACTGTTCTGCCCACTGCTGTTCCACATTGAGAGCCAGCGCATAAGGGAGGTATTTCTCGAAGAGCGCCGGAGTTTTTTCGGGCGGGTTCATCATGTTCAGCCTGTCCTTTTCCGTTGCAACAAGAAAAACCTTAAAACCTTCGATCGCATCAAGCAGAATCCTGCCGGCGCGGGTAGGGGCCTTCAGGAGATGATAGAAGAGATAATTGATTCCAATCAGCGCGATCATGACGACGATCGTCGAAAAGGACGTTACATACCAGAGGATGCCAATACCGAACAGTTCTCCTGCAAAAAAGGGAAGCGCGAAGAGGTTTATGGAAAAAGCGCCCCATGCCTTAACGATCTTTTTCCCTCCGCGGGACTTCGCCATGCCTTTCCAGCTTTTAACCACTGCGGACGCAAGGGCTATCACCCCGAGGCTCCAGATGGACAGCCAGACACAGATAAACAAAAAAACCGGGAGGGTGCCTTTAGACATTGCCTCACCGGAACCGCTCAATAACAGGAGGATGACCGTGAGCAGCAAACCAATGAGGAAATACCTGAAGTTAGTGATGAAATAGATCTTTTCATACTTGAGGGCAAGGCTTTTTTTCAGCCCGTCGATTGCAGTGCGTATCTTCTGATGGTTCGAATTCTTAAGGGTTATCTCGTCTGATGAGCCGAGAAGCGCATGAAAGATCGCTGCTTCTTCCGGGGTGAGAGAGGCG
>JAKLQR010000138.1 GCA_022013235.1 Thermodesulfovibrionales bacterium
CCTCGGATATATCACGAAGGAACAATTACTTGACCTCGCGAATGCCCTCGACCATAATGACTATGGAAAATATCTGAAAAGACTCATAAAATAGCTTGCAAGCTTGCAGGCTTGTTCGCTAAATTATTTATCGTGCCTTTTACTTTTACAAAACTTGCTTTTCCCGAAATTATCCTGATCGAACCGAAGCAGTTCCCGGACGGCCGCGGATTTTTCATGGAGACGTACAAATATTCTGATTTTGCCGCAGCCGGCGTCAAAGAGCCTTTTGTCCAGGACAATTTTTCGCACTCTTCCCACGGTGTGCTCCGGGGACTTCATTATCAGAAGCATCCGAACGCGCAGGGGAAATTAGTCGGGTGTCTTACAGGGCGGGTCTTTGATGTGGTCATCGACATACGAAAAGGGTCTCCGACATTCGGGAAGTGGGTCGGGCAGGAACTTTCCCGTGAAAACATGCTCATGCTCTATGTGCCGGCCGGCTTTGCTCATGGTTTCCTCGTGCTGAGCGATAAGGCTGATGTCCTCTATAAATGCACAAAAGAATATGCACCGGCTGACGACCGGGGAATACTCTGGAATGACCCGGACATCGCGATCGAATGGCCGGTCAGCAATCCTGTCGTTTCGGAAAAAGACGGACGCCACCCTTTGCTGAAGGATGCGGATATAAATTTTGAATACGAGAAATAAAGGGAACCCTATATGACTTTCTTTGGTATTGTCATTCCAGCTTGTCTGGAATCTTTCTTAAAACAAACCATGTGTCTTTATCCCTATTCTGAGAGGAGAAGGGAAGGATTCCGAACAAGTCGGAATGACAGAAAAGGAAAATTTTCTTATAATGCAATTCAACCGGAGATTCCCCTATGAAAATCCTCATCGCCGGAGCCAACGGACAGCTTGCCCGTGCATTCCAGAAGTCGCTGCAGGGGTCTCATTACCGGGTAACCGCGCTCGATAAAACTCAAATGGATATTGGAGAGATGAGCAACGTCAGTGAGGCGCTCTCAATTTATAAGCCTGATATGGTCATCAATTGCGCTGCATATAATTTTGTGGATAAGGCAGAAGAGGATGAGAAGATTGCCTTCAGCGTGAACGCTGCAGGGGTCAGAAACCTTGCTTCCGAATGCAGAAAAAACGGGGTCTTCCTCGTTCATTACAGCACCGATTACGTGTTCGACGGCACAAAAGAAGGGCTTTACACAGAGGATGATACACCGAATCCGTTGAATAACTATGCCCGGAGCAAACTGACAGGCGAACAATATCTGGAGGAAGAAACAGATAACTTCCTCCTTTTCAGGGTGAGCTGGGTCTTTGGAGAAGGGACGCAGAACTTCCTCCATAAAATAAATGAATGGGCCATGAATAAGAAGATTCTGAAGATCGTGTGTGATCAGGTTTCGATTCCGACGTATACGCAGGACATTGTAAATGTGACCATGTTCGCGATAGGAAAAGGGTTAAAAGGGCTGTACCATCTTGCAAACAGCGGCTATGCCTCACGGTATGAAGTCGCGCGCTATTATCTGGAAAAGATCGGGCATGATACCCTTGTCATGCCGGTAACCTCGGAATATTTCCCGTCACCGGCGAGAAGGCCGTATTTTTCCGCACTTTCGAGTCAGAAACTCTCAGAGGAATTGAACATTGACATGCCCCACTGGAAGACCGGCATCGACAGGTACATAGAAGAGACGATGACAGGCATACAACTGTAAAAACAGACTGAGGATCAGGGAACGAAAAAACATACTAATAAGACCATAAGTAAAGCCACATTTGTCATTCCCGCTTGTCGGGAATCTTTCTGAGAAAAGAAGGATTCTGGACAAGCCAGAATGACAACATTGACATGTGAATGTGGTTATACTTATGAATTCCTAAGTAGACAGAAATATGAAGATACTGGTGACAGGCGGCGCTGGTTTCATCGGGAGTGAATTTGTCAGGCAGGGTGTTCGCAAGGGATATGCGATTACTGTTCTTGACAAGCTGAGCTATGCCGGAGACAAAGAGAGGCTCCGGGAAGTTGATCGGGATATTATGTTCTCTGAGGCCGACATTGGAGACAGGCGGTCTGTGGAAGAGATATTCAGGCAGACAAGACCTGATGCAGTCGTTCACTGGGCTGCGGAAAGCCATGTTGACAGGAGCATTCAGGATGCCTCGCCTTTTATTGAGGCGAACGTTCGGGGAACACAGGTGCTCCTCGATGTGTGCAGGATTTCTCAGGTCGAAAAATTCATCAATGTCTCGACTGATGAGGTCTACGGCGATTTAGGAGAAGAAGGCCAGTTTCTGGAATCTACGCCCCTGAATCCCAGTTCTCCCTATTCGGTGAGCAAGGCTTCGGCGGACATGCTCGGAAGGGCATACCACAGGACATACGGCATCCCGGTTATTACAGTCCGTCCCTCGAACAACTACGGCCCCTGGCAATATCCTGAAAAGCTTATCCCCGTTGTAGTGATGAAAGCAGTGAATAATGAGAGGGTCCCCGTATATGCACGGGGAGAGAATGTAAGGGAGTGGCTGCATGTCTCCGACTGCGCGTCTGCAGTGTTCGGTGTCCTCGAAAAAGGGCAAGCCGGAGAGGTCTATAACATCGGAAGCGGACAGGAGAAAAAGAATATCGAGGTTGTGAAAACGATCCTCAGGATTCTCGGGAAACAGGAGGGTCTGATAGAATTCGTCGAGGACAGGCCGGGCCATGATTTCAGATATTCACTGAATTCAAACAGGATACGCACTGAATTAGGCTGGGCGACTAGAGTCCCGTTCGAGCAGGGAATCGAACATACAGTCGGATGGTATCTTGAGAATATGGAATGGACGCGAAGCAAGCTTAAAAGCAGATAAAGACAGGTAGAGGTAAAGGTGAAGCTAAAGATAAAGACAGGTAAAGGTACAGGCAGAGCAAAAGCACTGGGAAAGGTACAGGGATTCCTGTCGTTATCTCTACCTCTACCTCTACATCTACCTCTACCTTTTTCCTATGTTAGTTGACAAAGTTTTCAGAGAATACGATATCCGGGGAATAGTCGGGAGTGAGTTGACCGATGATTTCGCATTCGCTCTGGGTGCGGCCTTCGGAGCCCTTCTGAAAGAAGGAAATCCGGATGCACGGTCAGTAAGCGTGGGCAGGGAAGGAAGGCTGAGTTCCGAATCACTCGCAGCGCATATCACCGATGGAATTGTCTCAACGGGCATCGATGTGTTTGACATCGGGCTCTGCCCGACGCCGCTCCAGTATTTCTCTCTCCATACGCTCAACCTCGACGGTGGAATTATGGTAACCGGAAGTCACAACCCTCCCGAATACAACGGGTTCAAAATCAGCATCGGCAGGGAGACGATCTTCGGCCAGGGAATTCAGAGGTTAAAAGAGAAAATAGAGAACATGGCCCCGGTCACCGGATCGGTGAAAGGAAAGGTGCACCACTATAACATCGTCTCAGCGTACAGTGTGTTCATGAAGGAGAGGTTTTCCTTTTTGTCGGATGACCGGTACCGCAGACTGAAAATTGTGATCGACGCGGGGAATGGCACCGGGGGTATTGTTGCGCCGGAAATTTTTGCTGCAATGGGATGTGACGTCGTCCCCCTCTATTGTGAGCCTGACGGACGGTTCCCTCACCACCACCCTGATCCCACAGTTCTTGAGAATATTCAGGACCTGATCAGAATAACGCGGGAAGAGAACGCGGATATCGGGATCGGGTATGACGGAGATTCTGACAGGATAGGGGTCATCAACAATTCAGGTCGTATCATCTGGGGAGACCAGATCATGATAATTCTCGCGCGGGACATACTGAAGAGGAACCCGGGCGCTGTCGTTATCGGTGATGTGAAATGCTCGCAGGTCATGTTCGACGATATCCAGAAGCATGGCGGAAAGCCTGTCATGTGGAAGACCGGCCATTCGCTGGTAAAAGACAAGATGAGGAAGGAGGGTGCGGTCCTCGCGGGTGAATTCAGCGGGCATATCTTTATCGCGGAAAACTATTTCGGTTTCGACGATGCGCTCTATACCTCTTTCAGGCTTGTCGAAATCATGAAGACTTCAGGTATGGGCGTCGACGCCCTGCTTTCTGATATCCCCCGCATGCAGTATACACCGGAAATCCGCATTGACTGCCCTGACAGCCTGAAAAAAGCAGTCGTCGCCGAACTGGTGCAGAAATGCAGGGACTATGCTCTGTCAGGCAGCGGTCCCCTCCCTATCAGGAAAATCTACGACATAGATGGCGCGCGGGTCGTGTTTGACAAAGGCTGGGGACTCGTGCGGTCGAGCAATACCCAGCCCGTCATCGTCATGCGCTTTGAAGCAGAAGACGAAGAAGCGCTTCGGCAATACAGATCGTTCCTTGAAAAAGAATTCGAAAAAGCAGTAAGCTCTATACACTAGACAGTAAGTACTGCGTATTTCGTATCCATTATTATGAAAGGATCTACCATGAAGGCTTTGATACTTGCAGGCGGTTCGGGAACGCGGCTCTGGCCGTTGAGCAGGAAGAACTATCCCAAGCAGTTCCTCAAGCTCAACAGCGCCAAGTCTCTCCTGCGGGAGACTGTCGAGAGACTGCTGCATGTTTTTTCTCCCGACGATATCATTGTGATGACGAACAACGAGTACAAATTCCATGTCCTCTCCGACCTGAATTCTCTTGCAGCGGACCATCATATAGCATCTTTCGGAAATATAATCCTCGAACCTGTCGGGAGAAATACCGCGCCGGCGATAGCCCTCGGCATGAAGTACTGCACAGAGAAACTCGGGTGCAGGAAAAGCGAGGTTGTATTCATTTGTCCTGCGGATCACGTTATAAAACCGGTGGAACGTTTTGCCGGGTACATCAGGCTGGCGGAAGGGATAGCGGGAAAGGGTAATATTGTAACGTTCGGCATCAAACCGACCAGGCCTGAGACAGGGTACGGGTATA
>JAKLQR010000139.1 GCA_022013235.1 Thermodesulfovibrionales bacterium
AATAATGTGCCGTTGTTTGTTGCCTCGAACAGCCCTATCTTCCGTGACTGTGCCCCCGTGAAAGCGCCGGGTTCATAGCCAAAGAGTTCGCTCTCAAAAAGATTTTCAGGGATGCAGGCACAGTTCAGGGCGGTAAATGGCCTGGACCTCCTGGGACTGTTGTAATGAATAGCTCTGGCGGCAAGTTCCTTACCCGTTCCGCTTTCACCCCTTATAAAGATTGTTGCCGAACTATGTGACACCTTTTTCATGATATCGACGGCTTCCTGCATCTTGGAGGACCTGCCGATTATTCCTTCGATCCTGAACCTGTCATACAGTTCCTTCTGCAGTTGGAGATTCTCTTTCAGAAGTCCGGTACGCTCAACAGCCCTTCCGACAGTCATCAGCAAGGAGTCCTTGTTGAGCGGTTTGGTCAGATAGTCAAAAGCGCCTTTTTTCATCGCTTCAACAGCGGATGATATTGTTCCGTGGGCGGTCATGATAATCATGGTAGCGCATGGAAAAAGAGAGTCCTTCTGAACGGAGTCAAGCAGCTCTATGCCGTCCATTCCTTCCATTCTGAGGTCTGTAAGTATGACGTCAGGGTTGTATTTCTTTACGGTTATTAATGCTTCTTCTCCCGAAGAGGCCGTATAAGTTTCATATCCTTCATCGTCGAGTATAGTCTTTACTATGTCTCTCTGAAGCTGTTCGTCGTCAACAACAAGAATAACCGCCATTTTATTTCCCCTTATCCCAAAGGCAGAAATATTGTAACCACGCTGCCTTTGCCTTCAATGCTCTTAATTTCAATCCTTCCTTTATGTTCTTCCACAACTCTTTTTGTGAGAGCAAGCCCGAGCCCGAGCCCGTCCTGTTTCGTTGTATAAAATGGATCAAAAATCTTCAAAAGCTTCTCTGCTGATATACCCATGCCTGTATCTTCTATGGCTATGCTTAACTTTTCATCCGTCCTGTCGGTTCTTATCGTGACCTTACCGCCATCAGGCATCGATTGGAACGAATTCAGTATTATATTGTAAAGGCAGGTTTTCATAAATCCCGAGTCCACGTGAAGCTCCGGTACTGCCGCTAATTCTCTGATTATTGTGATCTTCTCATTTTCGGCCTTGGCCTTTACAAGTTCCAGAACGTCTTCTATGAGCTTCCCGACATTCATCTGCTGCAGATTAAGTTCGAATGGCCTGCTCTGCTCAAGGAAGCTTTCGGCAAATCTGCTGACGCGCTGAATCTCATTTTTGATGTTAAGAATCAGTGAGTCGAAGCGCTCTTTTTCGCCTTCTTCATCCGGTTCATATTTTTTCCGTATATGGTCGATGGAAAGGCTGATAAAATTGAGCGGGTTCCTTATCTCATGCGCAATACTCATCGAAAATTGTCCTATGCCCGCGAGGTGCTCGGCTTTTCGCAGCCTTTCCTCCAGAACGCGTTCTTCCTTGAGTTTGCCTACCATGTAATTGAAACTCTTCGCAAGCTCTCCTATTTCATCTTTCCTTTCGGTGCGTATTTCATGATCGAGATTGCCGAGTGCGACACTTTTGGCAGCCTGTACTACATTCTCTATTGGTTTTGTATAACGCTTCGCAAGGATGATGCTCAGAATCAGCCCTATCCCGAATATGATCGCGGTTGCCGCAATTCTTCTGATGTTTTTTTTCTGCATCTGGGAGGAGAAATCATCTGTATTAACTGTAAGGTGTATGTACCCATAATTTTTTTTGTCAACAACAACAGGAACAATCACATTGTAAAATTGTCCCTCGCCTATCACGGGCTCCCCGAGTTCCGCCTTGAATATCAGTTCTTTTTTTGCTTTCGTGATCCATTTTCCCACATTTCCAGGGTCGGTGCTCGATATTATCCTGTCGGAATTGCTGATGATCGAGATCTCTTTTACGCCTTTTGTCTTCAGTTTATTAAGATAGTTCTGCAGGCGCTTATCTTCCGGGATGCCGCTGCTGGTAACTTCTTCCACACCCATCTGAACGCCTCTTGAAATGTCGGCGATCTGTTTTTCAAACTCGTTATTGATCGATGTTTCGGTCTGGTAATAGAGCAGGATGAGTATGGAGATGAGGCTGAAGCTGAGAAAAAGCATCAGGGCAACAAGTTTTTTGTTGAGAGAGAGTCTGGAAAAATAATCTCTTATCATATGTCTTTTAAATGGCATATATGCATTTAGCCAATTGCAAAACTCGTATATTCGTATGTTTTGTCATTCCCGCGAACGCGGGGTACAAAGTTAAGCACCAGCGCTATCCAGTATTATTAATAGAGTCTGGACTCCCACTTTCGTGGGAGTGACGACTTTTGGTGCTTCTGCAATTAGCTCCATTGTATATTGATTTGTTATAAGTAGTCAATCAGGGAAGATCATTTTGATCCGGCAACCGGAAAATCAAGGGGTATTTACGATAGCGTTCGAATTCTCGGATAGTGACCAGTAAAAGGCCATGGCATCATTTTTATCCAGCACAATATCTATGGCTGTATATGGTTTCCCTTTCAACACATTCCAGAGCATTAGTATCGGGCGTGTTAAAAATCTTACGGATGAAAAGGAAAAGTTGCTTATTCCTGAAAAAATTCCTTCCGTTAAAGGTTTTATATATATCGCTATGCCGCCATCCAGGATAACAGTATATCTTGACGGCATGTCGGTCACCTCAAAGGCATCTACCTTATATTCCTCATTTTTCTTGCTTTCTCCAGGTTTTATCATTTCCCTCTCGGGCTCAATGAATGTGCTTTTCTCTCTCACCCGGTACGCGCTGACGGAAACAGGGCTGCCCCAGAAATTAAAGTCCTTTATCGGCAGTTCCTTCAGTGAAATCCCCCTTGATTTGATATAGACCATTTTCCCCTTCAGATTGAAAATAAAGTAGATATCGGGCTTGCGGGACAGTTTCAGTTCTTCTTCGAGAAGCCGGCTTTCCCTGATGTATATCTCTTTGTCGTCACCCGCAAAGGCAGTGCCGGCAATCAAGGCGATTAAAAAAAATATGAGCCTTAATATAATAATCAAAATATATATATCCTCGTGCCGATGCCAGCTGCGGTAAAAACAGTTTTAAGGTCT
>JAKLQR010000140.1 GCA_022013235.1 Thermodesulfovibrionales bacterium
AGGCCATTAACATTGTACTTCAGAGAACACAGCCAATAAGGCAGGATAACTTTGAATTTGGCAAAAAAGGGGTAATGGAAAATAGGATTTAACTAACTGAAAACATTAGAGAAAGTAGGTTTTGTTACGTATAGCGCGGTGTAGCAGTCATCGTCAAATGAGGTTCCCTGAAACCCTTTGAGTACTTTCTACACTTAGTACTTTCCCACAGTGTTATAATCTTAAAAATATAAAAATGACTAGAAGATGCAAGCCGTATTACATATTTAGTATGAAAATTTACAGCTCTTATTCTAACAAGCGAGGAATACCACTGTGGCAAGATTTCCGGCATTACAGACAGTCGTAAATACATTCCATACAAAAGTCAGCTCTTCAGTCGAGCTTTACAAATTGGTGGAGATGTGGGCATATGGGACTTGGGAAGCTATTCAGGGCGCGGAAGTATTTTATCCATCGCAGGCCCGCAAAGTCGTCTCACTCGCATTTCTCTATGTTGTTGTTGGATGGGAGGACTTTGTGGAAGCATGTTTTGTCAGATATCTTGCTGGTGCTTCCTCCCCATCAGGTTATAAACCATCATTGCGGCTTGGAGCATGCGACTCACTTGCTCATGCTTATGAGACAATATCAGGTGTAAGAGGGTTTGATCCGGAGAAAAATTACCTTAATTGGAGTGATTGGAAAAACGTTATGGATAAAGCTTACATTTTCTTCGAAAAAGGTAAACCTTTTAGTCTCCTTACTGATCAAGAAAAACAACGTTTATCAGACGCTTTTTCTATTAGAAATAGAATTGCACACTCCTCTCGTAAGTGCCAACAAGAATTCATCAAGATTGCCAAGCAACATTTAGGGCTTCGTCCCAATGAAGCATTGAGACAAGGATTCGATGTTGGCCAACTATTGATCGAGATTTCCAATCGTGGCTTTCCGCAACGTAAGCCTGAACCATTTTTCATGCAGTATATGAATATGTTCCTTGAGATGACTAATAAATTAGCGCCTAAGTAATAAAAAAGAATTCTTTTTGGCATGTTTTGAATGATAATTATTATTTTTCATCGTGCGATTGAAATGCGTGTTAGCAGGTGTTAGAAACCTTTTTTCATCTCTGCAAAAGGAACAACAAATTGATGCATACTATTATCCCATCGCAGTTTCGTGATAGGGGTTATCACATCAACCGTATAGGCATTTTAAAATATTAACCTCTTTATTACCCTCTTTTAAGGGTATTACCTCTTTTCTTCCAAAGCGCCCCCGGACCTCGGCCAAGACATTCCACTTCTCTAAGTCCTTGCAGTTCCCGAAGCACCCTGCGAATCATATCTCTGCTGACACCGGGACATGCCCGCTCAAGGTCAGACAAGGTAAATTCCCCGGAAAAGGAATTGATGGCAGACCTGATTAGCTCTGTCTTTGCGCCTTTCGTGGGGGGAATCTTAGGGTCAGGCTTGTGTTTATGCATTTAGCATTTCTTTCGGGAATATTCATCTAACAATTTGAGTTATAGAGGTGTACTTACAGGTGGACAGAATAACTAAAGAACATATTTTATGCGACGTTTGAATATACCCTGACTTCTTTCTCAAGACGCTCATCAAGGGCATCGGCTGTTGCATTAAGGTAGCGATCTCCCGGCTTATTCATTTCCCATGGTATTTCAGTATCCTCTTCTTGTCCTCATTCTCCTTGTCACCTTTATAATAAATCTCAATAAACTCTATACTGTCCTTGTCCTCATAATAAGCATAGATGACCCTTATCCCGGACTGAGCGCCTTTTCCTTTCAGCGATTTGCATGCAAACTTTTTGGCCTTGTATATTTTTGGAGAATGGATACCTAGATCGGATTTTTGAAGGATCGCCTGACTGTCGATATTCTGTTTGTGAAACATATTCATCGCCACTTTTATAAAAACCTGCATATCTTCTTCAAGCGAGGCAAACCGCTTAGAAAGTTTTTTGAGGTCTTTCTCAAATTCGGCGATATGGGAAATATCCCTGAACAGCTTTCCGATATACGGCTTGTAAAACCAATCGCTCACTTGTTGTCTTCCGCATACGCCCTCACAGAATAAGGCGGTGTGCGGTAGAATACAGATTCATACTCGATGGCTTCGCCGTCGCTGGTTGTAATCCATGGAACGTCACCATGGGAATAAGCGCTGATCTGGCTGGCATTCATTTCGGAGAGCCTGTTCAGGACGTCGTCGATCACCCCGATCTCCGTTGCCTTAAGTTTTGTGAGATCGGGTTTGTTTCTCGGCAGATACTTCGTCTGAGGATAGTGGAAGTAGTCGCTCTTTACCTTTTCTATTTCCCCTTTTTTGATCATCTGTTCAACTATCTTGGCAAACTCAATAGGCGTCGGTCCATATTGATTCTTCATATAGGTTGCACCGATAAGCTGCTCTTCATATTTTTCATAGAAGTCGAAATCCATGAAATAGAGGAGCTTATAGATGACTGTTTCGCCGATGTTTGGCTTTGAACCAGCCTTGTTCAGGATATACAGGAGCACTTCCTTGAACTTCTGAAGATTCTTCTGCGGTACACTGATCCGCATTCGCGGCTTTGGTTCCCTTTCTTTTTTCCCTTCATGTAAGCGGACTTCCGGTTCCTGTCGGGGATTGAGCAGGTCATCAACCGGCACGTGGAATATCTGTGAAAACCTAAGAATCTCATCGGTAGCAATCTTCCGTACTCCGCTCTCTATTTGAGATATAGCCGGACGGGGCAGCTTCATCTTCCGCGCCAGCACATCCTGGCTCATTCCTGTCTTTTCCCTCAATCCCTTGATCCGGAGTCCTATTTTTTCATATATGTTCATGAATTCCTCCCCTCATGGCATTATGATAGCATAGGTAAGATAATCTGTCAATGCTATGTTATATTTTATTACAATAAGACTTGCAAATGGGGAAAATCGATAGGTAAGGATTAATTTTGTAAAATTGACATTATTCTATAGGCAATCTTCATTTTGCATAACCAGCAATAGGTATTGACTTGCACCCATATAGAGGTGTTAGAAACCTTTTTTCATCTCTGCAAAAGGAACAACAAATTGATGCATACTATTATCCCATCGCAGTTTCGTGATAGGGGTTATCACATCAACCGTATAGCCATTTTAAAATATTACCCTCTTTTAAGGGTATTACCTCTTTCCCCAGAGATCCATGTCATCTAATCAGAGAATGATAAACTTATCACTTCGCTGTTTCGTGATAAGATTATCTTATCAGCCCCTAATTCAGGATCTTACCTAATTCATTACCCATTTAAATAGATATTACCTATTTCCCTTCGTTGTCCGCTCCCATTGAGCATTCTGACCTCTCCCAAGGCACGCAACCCGCCCTTCTCCACGAAGTCTTTTCAAAACCTGCCGGATCATGTCCACGCTTACACCCGGACATTCTCTTTGAATATCGGCGATTCGAAAAGGCCCAACAGTCTTTTCTATTGCTAACGTAATCAGTTCCGTCTTTGCGCCTTTCGGGGACTTAAGTTGCCCAACGCGTTCTTCAAACTCGTGGTAGGCGGTTTTGAGTGTGTAAAGAACATAGTTTATATAAGGCCAGGGATCATTTTTCCCCTCATGCCAGTCCTGCGAGCTTTGCTCCAGTGTTTCGTAGTATCGATCCTTGCTTTGTTCAATGATCCGCTCAATGCTGATGTAACGTCCTGCCTCGTATCCAAGATGATAGCATTGGAGCAGAAGCAATAACCTCGAAACCCTGCCGTTTCCGTCACGGAAGGGATGAATGCAGAGGAAATCGAGATTGAAGGCGGCCATAGCGATAAGTGGATGCACCCAGCGTTCACGAAGGCATTGATTCCAGAGGTCGATCAATTCGGACATGTAGAGAGGAGTTTTATCGGGAGGGACTGTTTTGAATCGCACACGGGTCGATCCATCAGGATATTTTTCGATGATATCACTGGCCTTTTCTTTATATTTTCCGGCATCCCAGATATCCCCTTTCGCCAGTTTATGGAGCCTTAGAATATTGTCCTCTGAAACAGGCAGTTTCTCAGCCTGCTCATGAATAAGTTTCAAGGCATTACGATACCCCCTTACTTCTTCTTCATCGCGGTCCCGCAAATGTGACTTACCGAACACAATAGTACGGATACGGTCATGATCTACTGTTACACCTTCGATACGGTTTGAAGAAACTGCGCTCTCTATCAGTGCATGCTCGCGGAGGGCCTTAAGTTTCTGTGGAGCCTGTTTGGTAAAGAGTTCCTGCTTACCGCGGGCTTCGCCGAGATCTGACAGATACCACGAAGTGGAGGCCGGTACGGTTTCGGGTTTTGATGAAAACTGACGCAATGTTATCATATTGTTGCTCCTCATAACTCGCTCTAGTTTGATTTCAACAAGCTGAAATTAATTGCCTTATATGTGATGATCGAAACATACATAGTTGTACCAGTAATCTTCAATAATTTCAAGGGATTAGATATGATTCATTGCAGGTGAACTGTGCAGCCAAAGTAGGGTTAGCTTTCGATGAGACCGGAAACAGAGCGGAGGTCTCAGCCTTCAACAATCAATGCACATTAAAGTCAGAAAAAGGTTTGCAGACAAACAGAGAGAGTTTATTTCGATTCGG
>JAKLQR010000015.1 GCA_022013235.1 Thermodesulfovibrionales bacterium
TATCTTCAGATAGAGACCCTTTGCATTGGTTCAACGCCTCCCTCTCCTTTATATAATCAGCGGCGATCATTTTGCTTTTTTTGGCCTGACTCGTCCGCTTTAGCTCGGTTATTAGGTCATATACTCTCGCTAATGCCTCGGGCTTTAATCCATTTAGTTCTTTTATGGTCTGTTCTTTTATATTAAGCATTAAAACACCTCCTTGGATATTTTCTATAATCAAAATATATCATGGAATTAGATATCTATCAAATGCAATGATTAAGGTGCAATCTGCTTGTCTATCAACTCGACAGATTAAAACCGTTTGTATAAACCGGAAATCCACGGATTTCTCGTTTTATGGGAGTGCCAAAAATAAAATCAATGGGGAGTTTCTCTGCGCGATATTCCACCCACAAAGCTGCGCCAGGAATAAGTCTGCATTTAAAAAATGCTTCGCCATATTTCTAAATTTTTCCTTTTTTCAAGTTAGCAACCTAACATGGGAATTGAAGGGGCTTTAGCAAATCAAAGGTGTAATACTGCTTGGTATATGCCCGATATAAGGCATCAAGTAAATAGGTCTGATTTTGGCTCTTGCCAAATCGGGCCATGGGTCAAAAGCCGACTTGAATTGATTATTGTTTATGTAATTTCTATCAGTTAAGTCAAGATGTGATACTGTCCATCTCAGGAACATCTGCTTCTTTACAGAATCATTCCGTATGGACATTGTCATTTAGGCCGAGTTCCCGCAAAGCGGCCTTGGTTTCCTCAACCTGGTGGTCAGTAACACCATCTTTAGGCGTTGCTTCAATGCTCACGTTCAGTTTGAGACTACCGGCCTTTACGAATTTTGTTAGTACCTTTGTGTAAAAATTCATCCATTTCTGTGAAGTGACTTCACCGGACCAGATCAGCCTTTGCGGCTTTTCCGGTGTCTCTGGAGGTTCTGGGCGACGAAGCTTAGGTTCTTTGCTAATCTGGACATCTCCAGCCCCCGAGACTTTACCAGCCTTTGCGCTAACGACAAAATTCCCTTCGTCTTCAGCGGCTTTAAAAACACCATCCTGCGCGATTTCTCCACCCGTTGCAGTCCATTCAATTGTTCCTGCCTCTATATCACGACCAAACTGGTCAAGGCCCCTAACAGTAAATGTCTGCTTTGTCCCAGGCTTCAATTGGACTTTTGATGGTGTTAATATGATCCTGGCCAATTCAGGCGGTTTTACATGTTTTTCGGCGTTTTCGGAGGTGATGATAAACATATCCTCGGATATTTCCACGTCCAGAGCATCCAACGATTTTTTATACAGGAAAGGGGAATAACCGCCATCCGGCGATTTTCCGACATAGGCTAAGTGACCTTCGCTGACACCGCGGGCGATGGTGTCTTTAACAACTTCTGCATTCAAGAGGCGTGGAAATTGCGGTGATGCGAAAAATGCGTCGCGCATAGCCTTAGTGCTCCATTCAATGAAGGCAGGAGGCCAGTTTCTAATCAAGAAGCGAGGGCTGACATCCTTTTCAACGTCGTTGGTCTGCCGCAACGTCAACAATATAAATTTGCACATGGATTCCGCAGAACTGGATGTGGGCAGACCAAGGTCAATTGTACGGATTTTGTTATCTTTTCCCAGAAGCATCACATTTTTATAGGTACGCCACACACTCTCTTTCAGAGCACTCCTTGCATTCTTGATATTCTTGTCAAGCTGGCGTGTCTGGGCATCATCCAGATTTAATCCTTCGTCATCTATATCTTTCCATGCAATTAGTTTCCTAGCTTCTTCCCTTAGAGACGCGGCAGATTCAGCGACAATCCACATCAAAGCGCTTTTGTAAGTCCGGGCTGATTTTCCATATTCCCTGGTCATAGTTTCTATGGTTTGTTCAATGCTTGGGGTGTCCTGGATACATTGATCAGGGCTCATGATAATAAATGAGATAACAGGTCGGTCAGGAATTTGTCCGCTCTTATCCGGGAAAAAAACCCTTTCAATGCCTGCGGTAGCGGGAAAGACTTTCTGGATTTCCTCCTTGATCCTGGTCTCAATATCTTCATCTTTTACACCTGCTCGACGGTCGGCAAAGCGCTTATTCAGGTTCTCCTTGAGACTGAAACGGTACTGATTTCTTTCTGTTGTCAGATAGTAACAGGCATCGGTTAATGCTTCCAGGGCTGTTTCAACGTTGCCGATATCCAATTCCGGTTCAGCAACATCCAGCCGGATTTCAGGCACGCTCGCTTCATTCCTGGTCTGGCCTCCGTTCGATTCAAAGAAGATCACCGTGGCTACCTTTTTGTGCAGGCGTGCTTTCTTTATCGTGTCAACGGCTTCGGCATCCAGCCGTATGGCGTGAGATTCTTTCTTTCCGCAAATGTCTGTTGTCAAAGCGCCTTCAAGTTTTGCTTCCCCTAACTGTTCAAATACCGCTGCCCTGAATGTAGGGTCATCTAAAGGGGCTGAGCCCAGTCCGATAATAGGATCTTTCTGCGCGCCCTTGAAGCCCTTCTGATATGCGTCTGAGACCCATAATGCCAATAGTCTCAGGATTCCACGTGTTTGCTGAAAGCGTGGCATGCCCTGCCATTTTCGTTCAAATACAGACAGTACTGCCGGGTGAAATGGGTATGTAGATTCAAAAGCCTCACGCGCATGGTCAATCGAGAACCACTGCGGTATTTGCTGACGATGATCTGCAGTCCATTCCGCATATTCTCTGCATACAGCAATAGCGTCCGTGGTTAATAACACCTTACCATTCTGGCCCACTGCCCGGGGGTCCCACTCGAACAGTCGCCGCCGTATTATTTCTGATGTCTCTGCTTCTGCAGACATCAATACGGCCTTACCAAGACGATCCAGCATGTTTTTGAATCTTTGCTGATCGGCCTCGTCTTTATCCGTGTATGAGAGTTCAGAAGCGGGAATTGAAACTACCAGGACAACATTCTTAAGCCCACGCGCTGTTTCAGATAAGGATTGCATAAAATTATAGAGCTTATTGTGATACTCGCGTTTCCGATATGTGCTGACGTAGTTTATGATTTCATCCATCAGGATCAGACAAGGCCGATCTTTGGGCAGGAAAGCCTGAATCACGTCGCCCTTGGGCTCGATAAATTGCTTATCATGCTCGGCAACTACGCCAAATGCCTCGGCACCGCCAAGTTGAAAGGCAATCTCACCCCATGGAGATTTACGCACTGGGGTCCCATCCGCTCCTCCCCGTCCCGTAATCGAATCAAACTCAGTCCCAACAAAAACAGCAGTGGCACAGTTATCAGGGACCGAATCAATATTACCTTTTGCCAAAATCTTTGACACATCGCGCCACTTACCGGATTTTGAACCGCCTTTTGCAAGGTGATAAAGAAGTGTGAGCGCATGTGTCTTTCCGCCCCCGAACTGTGTTAACATGTTGAAAACCGCCGAGGTCTCAGTCCTCTCACCATGCAACCTGCGCACAACTTCCCCCCCAACAGCGCAGAGCGTTTCTGTCAAATATGTCCGATCAAAGAAACGTTCCGGATCTCGATAATCCGGCGGAGCGGTTCCAAGACGCACTTTATCCAGATGCACTGCAAACTCCGAAGCATCCAGAGATTTTCCTTCACGCAAGTCCTCACGCGGTGTTACGACCTTGTACCAGGGTTTTAATTTGGCCAAAATTATTTCCCCCGTTTCTTCGATGACGGTTCCGGACGAAAAACTTCCCTCTCAATCAAAATCTTTTCATATTCTTTTTTATCCATTGGACATTTTATGAGAGCAACAGTCTTTTTCATACTATCCAGTCTAAGCTGCTTTCTCATACTTGAAAGCAGATCACCGGCTATGTCTCTCTGTTTTGCCGAATGTCAGAAGTATGTTTTTATCCCTGTTTCTACCCCGTTATACTCATGGTGAAAATAAATATGATGCCCGGATTTTTTCTTTTTGAAGCCCTTTTGAGGCAA
>JAKLQR010000141.1 GCA_022013235.1 Thermodesulfovibrionales bacterium
TCCTTTGAAATCTCTCTCTTTATATATATTTTTGCATCCGCAAACTCCATTGCAGGAATTTGAAATGCCTTGTGGCTTACAATGTCTGAAGGGAGAATTATGTTAACCTTCCTTTTTTTGCCACCTGCCTCTTTTATCTCTGATGCAAGTTTTTCTTTTGCAGATTTTAAATCGGTAAGCGAAAAATCCTTCACAAGTTTTGAATATTTGACAGAGCCGTCTTTGACAACAAGGATTCTAAGCCATCCGTCTCTGAAATCAATATTCAGCGAATTCATAGTGAACTCTGTTCCAATGGTTGATATTTCTGGATTCCTGCTTTCGCAGGAATGACGTCATTCCCGTGAAAACGGGAATCCAGTAAGTTAAAAGATCTCAAACAACTATTAATATCTATGAGGATTAATAGCATAATGTATCCTTATGGTACCGAATAAACCTGTAAATTTGTAAAAATCGAACTGACTCTATCATTGACATAGAATACCATTCCAGTTGCAGGTATAATTTATAGTTGATAGATTTACAGTTACAGCATTTATTCCGTCATTAACAAATACTGCTACCTGAGGGGATTGAGCCACTACAATAGTAGCACAACTGGCATCAGAATAAAGTCCGGCCTGAAACAACACTTTTCCTACAGGAAGCTTATTCGTCAAAGAGCAATTTAAGCTATTAAAATTAACAGATTTCTGTATGACATTACCTGGAGAGTCTTTGGGTATGACCCCTATAGGGGGAAGAGGTACACAACAGAAAGGTAGAGGGATACCAGATAAATTGTAAGATAGTTCAATTTTTGCAGAATAAGCAGGAGGGGTCCAGGCTTGTGTCCCGCTGTTATAAAATACAAAGGATAAGTTTCCCTGAATGATATTCGTTGGGGTTACCTCGCTTTCATTCATCTGAAGTTCTGGATCAGTAATATCATCAATATCATCATCATTCCCGAGAATTCCATCCGGTCCTTTACTCTTCAAGGTTGCTGAAACGTTCCTGCCAGGGGGGTCTGGCGTTACGGTGTACTCAAATTTATTGCCCCATGCATCTTGATAACAATTGTTAGGATTATAACCCGAAGGCATATAAGGCAAAAGGGCATTTGAAATAGTACCGGGAAGTTGTCCGTTATCTCCAACAAAACCAAAATTCGTCCTCACTCCATTCTGTATTAATTTCGGATCACCAACCATTGCTATTTTCAAATCTCTCATTCTCTCTTTTGTAATATCTATCTCATTACTTTCCCACAACCGGTAAACCATTGGCACAAGGATGCCAACCATCAATGAGATGATGCCCATCACAACAATAACCTCTAACAGTGTAAAACCATTTCTGGACTTTGCTCTGAAAATACTATGGAACAACGGGAATTTTTTAAAATCTCCCCTAACCCCTCTTTGCCAAATAGTGGAATATTTTGAATCCCCCTTTTTCAAAGGGGGATTGAGGGGGATTTTATTAAACAATATTTTCATGTCATTTTTGTCATTCCCGCTTGTCGGGTCACCTCAGCGACTCGTTCTCCTCGGCGAATCTGCCTGAGTGCGGACTGAGGCGAGAATCCTTCTTTTAGACAAAAAGATTCTGGACAAGCCAGAATGACATACTTGATATGTCCCAAATCTACTGCTGGATTATTCATTTACTAAAATCCTTTTGACATTAGTCATCATCTGCGGATCCCGCCGACGATTTTGTAAAGAGGCAGGAAAAACGATGCTACCGTCAGAAGAACAAGTCCTCCGAGCAAGACGAGCATTATCGGCTCAATGATCGTAAAAATCTTCTTCATGGTTTCAGGGATTTCCCTGTCATATATATTGCTTATTCTTACAATAGTATTGTCGAGGGTTCCTGTCTTCTCTCCTATCTCTACCATATTCACCAGCAGCGGCGCAAAATCTCCTGAATTTTTTAAAGCCCTGCTGAACTGTTCTCCTCCAAGCACTGCATTCGTCACTCTGTTAAAGGAATCGGCAATCACTGTATTTTTTACCACATCAGAAGAGACCCTGAGTATCTCATTCATGTTCAGCCCTGACCTGAAGAGAGTTGCAAAAGTCCTGAAATACCTTGAGTGGTTGAGTTTTCTGACAAGGTCACCGATGAGTGGAAGCTCCAGAATTGACCTGTCAATCATTCGTCTTCCCGTCGTGGTGTGGTATGCAATTCTGTACAGAATCGGAATCAGGATGATACCGAGAATAATCAATGGCCAGTAACTTTTAAAAACCCCAACTACAAATACAAGAATCTTCGTAGGCAATGGAAGACTTACTTTTAAATCCGTAAGTATCTTCATAAACTTGGGCATAACAAAAATGAACAGTATTGCGATAAGAGAAGCAACGGCAGTTAATACGATTGCAGGATAGGCAAGGGCGGATTTAACATCCTTTTTCAATTTTATCTGCCATTCAAGATAAGCCATTATGTCATTGAGTACCTGTTCCAGATTACCGGAAACCTCTCCTGCCCTGACCATGCTTGTATAAAAGGGAGGGAATAATTCAGGATATTCCAGCATTGAATCTGAGATCGACTTGCCTGTTTCCAGCTTGGACTTAAGAAAGGAGGTTGCGGTTGCTATTCTCCTGTTTGCAGACTGTGTTGCCATGTCGCTTAAGCCATTCATGAGAGGAACGCCTGAAGTCAGTATCAGATTCAGGAGATAGGTAAAATCAACAAGCTCTTTCTCACTCAGTTTCGGTTTGCGATGGAAAATAAAAGTCCCCTTTGCTGATTCAAGCAATATGAGCCCCTTCGAATGGAGTATCTGCTCAAGGTCATCTTCATCAGAGGCCTCGATCTTCCCTTTAATTATTCTTGAATCCTCATCAATCGCTCTGTAATTGAAGTAGGCCATCAGAATACAGTCCTTGTAGTGCTGATAACTTCTTCAAGTGATGTTATGCCCAGGATTACCTTCTTGATCCCTATTTCGTACATGGTTTCCATGCCGCTTTTTCTGGCAGCATCAGACAGTATGTCAGAGCCGGTTTTTGTAAGAACAAGTTTTCTTAATGATTCATTCGTCTTCATAATTTCATATATAATGGTCCTGCCTCTGTATCCTGTATCATTGCATTCTCCACATCCTTTCGCTCTGTAAAAAATCGCATCTTCAGGGACTGGGACCCCGATGCTTTCAATAAGCTCACTGGTGGGGGAATATCCCTCTTTGCATTTATTGCAGAGTATCCTGACCAGTCTCTGTGAAATGATGGTATCAATGGTTGAAGCGAGCAGGAAGGGTTCAACTCCCATGTCTATCAGACGCGGTAAGCTTGAAGCTGCGTTGTTCGTATGCAAGGTTGTGAAAACGAGATGGCCTGTAAGTGCTGACCGTATGGCGAGTTCTGCTGTTTCCATATCTCTCATCTCGCCAACAAGTATCACATCAGGGTCCTGTCTCAGGATAGAACGCAGGCCTGAAGCAAAGGTAAGCCCTGCTTTGATATTAACCTGTGACTGTCTTATGAGGGGGAGTTGATATTCGATAGGGTCTTCAATTGTGTAAATATTCTTGAATACACTGTTTATTGTTGACAGCGCAGAATAGAGTGTTGTGGTCTTGCCTGAGCCGGTAGGTCCTGTAACAATAATCATACCAAAGGGCATACTGAGGGACTGTTTCAGGATTTCTATATTATCCTTGAGAAATCGAAGGTTCTCAAGTCCCAGTAAAAGCTGTGATTTATCAAGTATCCTCAAAACAATGTTCTCACCGCCAACTAATGGGAAGGTAGAAATTCTTATATCGAGGGCCTTGGAGTCCAAGACAAACTCTGTTGACCCATCCTGCGGTACCCTGCTCTCAGCTATATTCATGGAGCCCATTATCTTTACTCTGGAGACAATTGCAGGCAGAACATCCTTAGGCAGATACATGCCGTGCTGGAGCAGGCCGTCAATCCTGTACCGTACACGGGTTCCCCTGACATCAGGACCTATATGAATATCTGTAGCACCTTTTTTAATTCCTGTAGTGATAATCCTTTCAACGAGTTGGACTATAGGCACCATAGAAATATCGGAAATCTTCTCTGGTTCCCGCACCGTTGTTTTCAGGACAGCACTGCTCTGTCTTACAATATCCTTCATGTCATGAGGCAGGTCGATACCTTCTTCTTTATCTTTAGTATATTCACCACTATATGACATGGAAAGGACTGTAAAGAGATCTTTCTGGCTTATAAATCCGTGTCCATAGAGAATGGCTCCTATGAGTTCCCCTGTCTTTTTCTGTTCTTCAAGGGCAATTTCGAGCTGCTCCTTTGTAATGAGCCCTGCTTCAATAAGGTGATCGCCTATACGTTTACGAAACTGCATAGTATACCTCCCCTGTCAGAAGTCAGGCAGTACTTACATGCCGATAAGCTTTCTGTTCAATAAGATTATATCAAAATTTAATTAAATAACTACAAAAACTAGGGTCAATACTTTTTCAATCACGGAATTGGAGATACTTCCAGAACTGAGTGAAAGGGCTTGTTATAAAAACAGATTATTGCGTAAAATTAAAAAAAGTCATGAATTACCATCCGGGAGAAGACATTGCAAAAATGAGAAGAAAAGTTGCTGGAATTTTATCAGTTTTTTGCATTCTTTTTGTTCTCATTTTATCTGCTCATGCTCAAAATGAAAAAACCTTCCTCTGGAAGGTTCAGTCAAAAACGAATACTGTTTATGTCCTGGGCTCGCTCCATTTCATGAAGAAGGAGGCATACCCTCTGGACAGGAAGATCGAAGATGCGTTTGATACTTCTGATGTGGTAGTGGTGGAAGCGAACATCAACGATATTGCAAGAGTTGATGTGCAGAAACTGATCGATACCGCATTCTATACGGGAGATGACACCCTTGAAAACCATGTATCCTCAGAAACGTATTCGCTGGTGAAAAAGCAGTATGAGAAACTCGGTGTCCCCCTCTGGCTTGTATCGAGACAGAAGCCGTGGTTTCTTGCCCTGACTATTACCTCGTTTGAGCTTGCGAAACTGGGCTTCGACCCGAATTACGGTATCGAGATGCATTTCACCTCGAAAGCATCGCCGAAGAAAAGGATCGAGGAACTCGAAAGCTTTGAATACCAGATCAACCTCCTGTCAGGGTTTTCCGACCGCGAACAGGAGATGTTCTTGCTGGAGACCCTGAAGGATGTGCAGGCCTACGAAGCTGAAGCCGAGGCTGATGCACTGCTTCGCGCCTGGCAGACCGGCGATACGAAGCGTCTTGAGTCAATCGTGATGAAAAACGCTTCAGGTGACGGAAGATTGTCCCTGGTCTACGAGAAGCTCATGTATCAGAGAAACAGGAATATGACATTGAAAATCGAGGAGTATCTGAAAAAGAGAGAAACCTACTTTGTTATTGTCGGCGCCGGGCATCTTGCAGGAGACCGGGGCATCATAGAATTGTTGAAAAGCAAAGGGTATACCATAGAACAAATCTGATGATCCAAGGAGGCGCGCTATCTCTTCCCTTATTCTGGACGGATATAACCTTATCGGCATCTCTCACCGTGACCTGAAAAAACAGAGAGACGCCCTCATTGATGCGCTCATCGAATACAGGAAGACGAGAGGTCATGATATTACCGTTGTGTTCGACGGATGGAAGACAGGGGAGGCGCAGGAGCAGAAATTAGTTGCCGGGGGAGTGAAAATTATCTATTCCCGCATCGGTGACAAGGCAGATATTGTCATTAAGCGCATTCTCTCATCGCACAGGCGCGAATGGATTGTGGTCACTTCGGACAGGGCCATCGCCGACCATGCATGGTCCACGGGTTCCATACCCGTCTCGTCAGAGGATTTTCTCAATGCCATTGAGCGGCATGCACTGTTTCTTTCTGATGAGGAAGAAGAGGAGAATGAGTATTATGATCACCGGAGAAAGGGAAACCCCCGGCAGCTTTCCAGAAAGGAAAAAGCGGTGAGAAGGGCTTTGCAGAAGCTCTGATGGGATGGGCAACACGAAAACTCCTTCAGCAAAGGCCGGCGGATACTGTCACAATAACCTTTCTTGCCTTCCTCGCAACAGTAACCGTATTTTTTTATCAGGCTGTCCCAAACGCTCTGATACTCGTAACGCTGTACCTGTCACTCATTCTCATCCAGATCATTCTTATCAGGATCAAACACAAGGGGAAGATCACCGGTGTCGTCTATGACCTTGTTTTCCCGACACTCTGCGTGCTTGTCATCTTCGACAGCCTCGAGTGGGTTGTACACTATGTGAATCCCCGGGACATTGATCCGCTCCTGATACGGATCGACTATCTGATTTTCGGCAGCCATCCAACGGTGATGCTCGAAAAGTTCATGACCCCGATTCTTACAGATTTTCTCCAGTTAGCATATTCGACCTATTATTTTATTCCTGTGAGCTATGGGGCGATTCTCCTGCTGAATCGTCGGCAGGAAGAGTTCAATATATCCCTGTTTCTGATCCTGCTCTGTTTCTATCTCTCGTATCTCGGCTATATCCTCTTCCCCGCGCTTGGCCCCCGGTTTTATCTCGATCATCTCCAGACAACAGAACTGCAGGGGTTCCTCGTTGCAGAACCTCTCATGAACCTTCTGAACAGGCTTGAAGGGATAAAAAGAGACGCCTTCCCGAGCGGCCATACCGCAATAACGCTCACCGTGCTGTACCTCTCCTATAAATTCAAACGGGTGCTCTTCTGGATATACCTCCCGATTGTGGCCGCGCTCATATTCTCAGCCGTCTACTGCAGATACCATTACGTCATAGATATTATCGCGGGCGTCGGATTAACCATTGTTACAATCGTAATAGGAGAATGGTACTATAGATGGTGGAAAGGAAGGCATGTCGTTAACCCGAAAAGTGCAGTTGACCTAAAATAATATCCCCAA
>JAKLQR010000142.1 GCA_022013235.1 Thermodesulfovibrionales bacterium
AAACCGATATACACTATTATCGAGCTAGTGGGAAACTATCTGTTCTGGATTGTTGTGGGATTTTTCGGGATTGGGGTTATCAGTAAGTTTTTTATGAATATTAAAGCACTAAGAGAGGAGGGATAGAAATGGCTGGAGGACATAAAGGACATTTAGGCCTTGGCATAGTACTGGCCATATCGTTTTTAGTGGTACTGGTTCTGATATTCTCGCCAATCTTCCCGAAGGCGCCTGACGGGACGCCTCAGAACGGCTTGGAGTATGCAGACCGGATGTTCAACAGGCTTGCGAAGGGATCATCGTATTTCATCCCGAAGGTTGTGAAAAGCAACGAGAAGTTTATGGGGAAAATGTTTTCAGCCACCATCAAGATGGATAAGCCTGAAGATAAGCCGGGAGAATCTGAACAGAGGGCTGTACGGGCGTCTAAGCTGTTTTCGCTTAACCCCGGAGCGAAGGTTGAAGTCAATGGGATTGAATTAAAGATCGAAGGAGACCTTGGCCTGGTAATGAAGGCAGCATTGGATGATGCAGATGCGATGTTCAAGAACGAAGGGGACAAGATAAAGGCCAAATACGCAGAGGCAATGGCAACTGACGATGTGAAACAGATGTTCAGGCAGTGGAATAATGTTTTGCCCAAGATAGACAAGGCCTTTAAGAAAGAAGGAAAGATAGAAGAGGCCAAGATAGTCTCTGATGTGACTAAGAAGGCTATAGAGGCGTCATATAACTTCTACGGCATCCAGGCACAGCAGGTGAGTGACCATGCAGGGCTCATGACATTTGTGCTCGTCTTCTACGTGGTCTACACAATGTGGTGGGGGTTCGCGATCTTCTATATCTTTGAAGGAATCGGCCTGAGTATGAAGAAGGCCAAAGTCAAAAAGGAAGTTTAAGGAGGGACAGAATGAAAATACTCGTACCGGTAGACGGATCGAAATATTCAATGGATGGAGTCAGGGCAGCGCTTGAGTATGCGAAAACCAAGAATGCGGAGGTGCATCTGATGACGGTAACTCCTTTTCTTGCCGGCCTTGACCTTGAGCTGTCAGCAAAGGAAGCAGACAGTGTGAATGAGAGTATGAAGCGCAGGGGAGAGGAAGTACTTGAGAAGGCCCAGGCGATATTCCAGGCAGAGGGGGTATCAGCCAAAACCATTCTCATGTCTTCCGGCTCTCCAGCGAATGAGATACTGGGAGTTGCCGAGAAGAAGAAAATGGACCTTATTGTCATCGGCAGCAAAGGACTGGGAGGAAAAGCCACGCGGTTTTTCATGGGAAGTGTTGCTTCGAAGGTAGTCGGCCATGCCCCCTGTTCAGTCCTTGTTGTGAAAAAAGCATAATATTTCCAGATTGTTTTTTACCCCTCCCCACTGAAGAAAGGGCTTCTCTCAGAAGCCCTTTCTCTTTTTTTTTAATCAAAGAATTCCTCGATACTCTGCATCGGGGGTAATGTTTTTCTTATTCTGTCATTCACGCTTGTCGGGAATCCTTCTGGGGTAATGCGTTCTACACAAAAATACTGTAAAGCAAAAAGAAAGATTCCGGACGAGCCGGAATGACATCTTTGATACCTCGCCCCGAAAGCTTTCGGGATTGCGGAGTAGTTCATTGTAAATTAAAAATAGCAAAAAGATAAATATTTTTTTCAATAAAGGTATTCCTGAAAAATCAAGGTATGCGAATAGTCAACGTAATCGGAGAGAAAATAAATATCTTGACATTCAATGCCCTCTCCATTTATATTGCCTTGGGCATAAAAGTCATAAAGACATGAGGTAATGATGAATGCCATATTCATAGGGGAAGAAAATCAACGACACTACGTATCATACTATGAATACTTGCCTGAACTTTATCGGGAGAGGAGGTGAAGGGAAAACTAACCTATAAGGAATTGTTTGTAGTCTTATAAGAAAAAAAGGAGGTCACGACATGAGTTTTCCAAGACAGCTTTACGAATTTCTTAGAGCAGCCAGTATAGCTCATGCTAAATGGGACTACGAAGTTTCGATGAACATCATCAGGAACAAGAAGAAACTCCTGATCCTTTTCATTCTCCTCCTGCCGATCCTGGCTGTGTCATTGACAACTGCGGCAGATATGCTGGGCGGAAAAACCGCATACGCCCCTGCGCATTATACGACAACTATTTTTGCAGTATCCATTGCAGTCGGTCTCGCTGCCGGTCTCATCACAGGATGTATCGGCGCAGGCGGCGGATTCATAATAACACCAGCTCTTATGGCAGCAGGAGTTAAGGGTATCCTCGCAGTCGGCACGGACGTCTTCCATATCTTTGCCAAGGCGATTATGGGAACAACTATACACAGAAAACTCGGGAACGTATCTGTCAAGCTTGCAATGGCGTTTCTTGTCGGTTCAAGCGGCGGAACATTCATAGGTGGCGCAATCAACAAAGGTCTTTACAATAAGGATCCGCTCTTGAGCGAGGCATTTATCAGTTTGGTATATGCTCTATTGCTGGGATTCCTCGGTATTTATGCAATGGCAGATTTTATCAAATCATCGAGGAGTTCTGCAAAAACTGCAGAAGGTGGACATGATGCCCATGGCGGTCCTTCGGGAATGACTTCCCTGGCTGTCAATATCCAGAAGATCAATATCCCACCAATGATAACCTTTGATGAAGACTTAGGCGGAAGAAGGATTTCCTGGCTTTTTGTTGCGATAGGCGGTCTCATAGTCGGCATGCTTGCTTCAATCATGGGGGTCGGCGGCGGCTTTGTTACCTTCCCGATGTTTGTCTATATATTCGGTGTTTCCTCCATGACAACAGTCGGCACCGATATCCTTCAGATCATATTCACCGCAGGCCTTGCATCGATCGTTCAGTATGCGATTTACGGCTATGTGTTCTACACGCTTGCGATGGGGATGCTCCTTGGCTCACTGATCGGCATTCAGGTCGGCGCCCTTACCACAAAAGTAGTGAAAGGCATACACATCAGAGGGTTCTATGCAATGTCCATTATTGCAGGGTTTATCAACAGAGCCGCAACCCTTCCGAAGAAGCTGACCGAACTCGAAATCATCAATATGTCAAAACCTGTCACTTCGGCGATTGAAACCGCAGGGAATTATATATTCTGGATTGTCGTTGCGGCCTTTGGCATCTGGGTCCTCGGTAAATTTTTCACGAACATAAAGATGTTGAGAGAGGAGGGATAACCATGGCTGGCGGACATAAAGGACATTTAGGACTCGGACTCATTATGCTGGTTTCTTTTTTCGTTGTGTTATTCCTGATTTTTTCCCCGGTATTCCCCAAGGCTCCGGACGGAAGCCCGCAGACCGGACTGGACTTCGCTGACAGGATGTTCAACAGGCTCGCAAAAGGCTCTTCCTATTTCATACCGAAGGTAATGAAGAACAATGAGGATTTCATGGGCAAGATGTTTGCCATCAACATTAGTCTCGATAAGCCGGAGGCGGTAGAGAACACCGCAAAGCTGTTCCTCGCTGCCGGAGCTCAGGCAGAGATCCAGGGCGCTGAACTAAAAATATCAGGCGACCTCGGGAAAATACTTGAAGCAGTACTGAAAGATTCGGATGCGATGTTCCACAATGATGGGGCCAAGGTTTCCGGACTGTACGGATACAATGAGAAAGAAGTGCTGAAGAACTGGCACGGAGCCCTTGTGAAACTTGACAAAGCCTTCAAGAAAGAGAAGATGGTTGCTGAAGCCAAGATTGTTTCAGATGTGGCGAAAAAAGCGGTTGAAACGGCATATAATTTCTATGAAATAGCGCCCCAGAAGGTGAGCGAACATGCAGGGCTCATGACCGCAGTCCTCGTATTCTATGTGATATACACGATGTGGTACGGATTCGCAATCTTTTTCATATTCGAAGGGATTGGTCTGTCGATGACGAAGGCGAAAGTCAAGAAGGAAGTATAGGAGGAATACGATGAAAATACTGGTACCGATAGATGGTTCAAAATATTCGATGGAAGGAGTGAAGGCCGCCTCAGAGTATGCGAAAACCAAGGATGCAGAAATACATCTGATAACAGTAACACCATTTGTCCCCGGTATGGACCTTGAAATTTCTGCAAGGGCAATGGACAGTCTGAATAAGAGCATGAAGAAACGTGCAGAGGATACACTCGATCAGGCACAGAAAATCCTGGGGAAAGCAGGTGTTGCCGCGAAGACTACGATTGCCTCATCAATATCTGCGGCAGACGAAATTATCGGCGTGGCTGAAAAGGAGAAGACAGACCTGATCATCATAGGGAGCAGGGGTCTGGGAGGCAAGGCTACGAGGTTTTTTATGGGGAGCGTGGCATCAAAAGTGGTGAACCATGCGCCCTGTTCTGTTCTCGTGGTGAGGACAGGGTAGCAAATATTTCAGATATTTTTTAACGAAACGAGGGCCTCTTGCGAGAGGCCCTCGTTATTTGAATGCTATACTATTGAATGAAGAAATTCCCCTATCTGCAGGTAATCCTTTTCCTTCTTACACTCCTCTCGACCGTGACAGTCGGTGCCTTACAAACAGGGGTCGACCTCCTGAAAGAGCCTGAAAAGATTTACACCGGGCTTCCCTTTGCGTTGAGCTTACTCCTGATCCTGCTCAGCCATGAACTGTCGCACTACTTCACTTCAAGAAAGCACGGGGTGCAGGCAACCCTGCCGTATTTTATCCCTGCGCCGACACTCATCGGCACCTTCGGGGCCTTCATCAAGATGAAATCGCCTATTCTTACGCGGAGATCTCTCATAGATATCGGGGCATCAGGCCCCCTAGTGGGTTTTCTCATCGCGGTAATCGCAACCGTAATAGGACTGCTTTTTTCTGAAGTTGTTCCCTCAGCGCAGGCCAAAGGTGCGCTGCACCTCGGGGATTCAATCCTGTTTTCATCCCTCTGCAAGATCATTTTGGGGGCGACCCCTGCTGAATATGATATTTTTCTCCATCCCGTCGCATTTGCCGGATGGATAGGACTTTTCGTGACATCGATCAACCTCATCCCCGTAGGGCAGCTAGATGGTGGTCATATTGCATACGCGCTTCTGGGGAAAAAACACGTTTACCTATCCATAGTCCTTATCATAGCAATGGGTATCCTCGGGCTTGTAGTATGGGAAGGATGGTTAGTTTGGTCCATTTTGCTGACGATACTCGGAGTCAGACATCCCCCTGTTCTTTCCTGGGAAGTCCCTCTGGACCATAGGAGGAGATTTACAAGCTGGGTATCGGGCCTCATCCTGATTCTTACCTTCATACCCGTGCCCTTTCAGGTTTTGTAGGAAGGGGCACTCTCTTTTCGAATCTGTTTCTCTCTATTCTATGGTATACTATACATGAGAAAATCAGTTGTTTTATACACATCTTCTTCCACGGTGATTTTATGGGGGATCTGCATTTATTATCGTTCATCGGGAATGAAAATATTTCGAAAGAAAAGGAGAAGCTGAATGAAGGTCATACTGAAAGATGAGGTAAAAAACATGGGGGATATGGGCCAGATTATAGAGGTAGCCGACGGGTATGCGAGGAATTATCTGGTTCCCAGAGGACTCGCGGTAGAGGCGAATACAAAAAATATCAAGTCTCTGGAGCATCAGAAGAGAGTGATCCAGGAAAAGGTGAAAAAGATCAGGAACGAGGCCCAGGAATTGTCGAATAAAATTACTACCATTAGCCTTGTGATTAAAGCCAAGGCCGGCGAAGAAGGGAAATTATTCGGCTCCGTGACAACAATGGATATCGCCGAGTCCCTGAAGAATGAAGGGATGGAGATAGACAAGAAGAAGATTTCTCTCGACGAGCCGATTAAGAGACTCGGCTCATATACTGTGAATATCAAGGTGCATCCTGAAGTAACGACCCAGGTCAACCTTCAGGTTATTGAAGAATAGAGACTGAAGAAGAGTGAACAGCAGGCACTAAGCGCCAGGCAGCAGAAAAGAAAAACCAGACCCTTATGAAATGCGGGTTCCATCAATGAAAGAGACTGACGTCCACCTTGACAAGCTGCCGCCCCAGAACCTGGAGGCAGAACAGTCTATTCTGGGCGCAATCCTTATTGATAACGACGCCTTGCCCAGGGTGCTCGAAATTATTGATCCCGGTGATTTTTACAAGCTTTCCCACAGGAAACTCTTCTCTGCCATGACCGATCTCTTCGACAAGAACGAACCCATTGACCTGATCACCCTCCCGGATTATCTGAAAATGAAGAATGAGATGGAAGCTGTCGGCGGGCTATCGTATCTCTCCTCGCTTGTGGCAATGACTCCGACTGCTGCGAATGTCAAATATCACTCACATATCGTCAGGGAAAAAGCCCTCCTGAGAGGACTTCTGCGGTCTGCAAACGATATCGCGGGCAAGATCTATGAAGAGAATCTCGATGCAGAAGATCTTGTGGATTATGCGGAAAAATCGATTTTCGATATCTCGGACAAAAGGATCAAGGTATCTTTTGTATCATTGAAAGAGGTCATCAAGGACAGTTTCGAGATGATCGAACATCTCTACGATAAGAAAGAGACGATCACCGGGGTGCCGTCCGGTTTCAAAGACCTCGACGAGTACACGACCGGTTTTCAAAAAGGCGATCTTATCGTCATCGGCGGGCGGCCGTCCATGGGGAAGACCGCGTTTGCCCTCAATGTTGCACAACATGTAGGTCTCGAAATGCGCGAGCCGGTAGCCATTTTCAGCCTGGAAATGGCAAAGGAACAGCTTGCCTTCAGACTGCTCTGCGCCGAGGCCATGGTGAACTCAAACAGCATACGAAAGGGCTTCATCAAGAAAGAGGACTGGCACAGACTGACCAGCGCGGCAAGCAAGCTTACCGACGCGCCTATGTTTATCGATGACTCCTCGGGGGTTACAGCCCTCGAACTCAGGGCGAAAGCACGCCGTTTAAAAATGGAGCACGGTCTCAGTCTCGTCATCGTTGACTACCTGCAGCTCATGAAAGGGAAGGGAAGTTTTGAGAGGCGGGAACAGGAGATCTCTGACATATCCCGGTCCCTGAAAGGTCTTGCAAAGGAATTGAGTGTTCCGGTCATTGCGGTGAGCCAGCTGAACCGGAGCGTGGAAATGAGGAAACCCCCAAGGCCGATGCTCGCGGACCTGAGAGAGTCGGGTGCGATTGAACAGGACGCCGATGTGATTTTATTCCTCTACCGTGATGAAATATATAACAAAGACAATCCGGCGAATAAAGGACTTGCCGATGTGGATATCGCGAAACAGAGAAACGGCCCCGCCGGCGTAACAGTCAAGCTTTCCTTCATATCGAAATGCACCCGGTTCATGAACCTGACAGACAGGGAATATGTTGATTTTGACGAGGAGGTATTTTGAAAAGGACCCCTGCGGTTGCAGGACAGTTCTATTACGGTACTGCAGCGAAACTCACGCAGCAGGTCGAACGCTGCATTGTCCCGCATGCCAAAAAAGAAAGAGTGATAGGGGTGGTATCACCCCATGCGGGCCTGATGTATTCCGGGTCCGTCGCGGGAGCCGTGTATTCAGCAATAGAGTTCCCTGATACCTTTATCCTTTTAGGACCCAATCATACCGGGCTTGGCGCGCAGGTATCCCTGATGGATGCGGGGGAGTGGGAAATACCGACAGGTATTCTTGCCATAGATGAAAAGGTGGCCCACAAGATTGCAGTGAACGCGCCTCTTGTAAAGCGGGATACGAGCGCACACATGTTTGAGCATTCGCTCGAGGTGCAGCTGCCTTTTATCACCTATTTTTCGAAGCAGGCCAGAATTGTGCCGCTTCTCATGCTCACGGCATCGGTTGAGGAATGCAGAACCATTGGCGAGGGTATAGCCAGGGCAATACAGGCGGCAGGCTATCATATTGTTATCGTAGCGAGCACTGACATGAGCCATTATGTTCCCGAAAATGTAGCCCGTCAGAAGGACGGGATGGCTATTGACAGGATACTTGCCCTTGATCCTGAAGGGTTATATGAAACCGTTGTGAAAGAACGGATATCCATGTGCGGGTATCTGCCGGCAACAACGATGCTTTTCGCGGCAAAGGCGCTCGGCGCCGAATCGGCGCGGCTTGTACACTATACGACTTCAGCAGAAGTGAGCGGAGATTATGATCATGTCGTGGGGTATGCAGGGGTCGTGTTGCGTTAGGGGTCAGGAATACTTCCGGAGACAACGGTTCTGGTTTATGAATAATATTGAGAACAGGAAGAACAAACGATATGTTGTTGAAGGACTTCAGGGGAACCTGATATATTCCTCGGACCTTGAAATCCTCAATATCAGCATCGACGGAGCTGCGATAGAGACTACCAGAAGACTCGAACTGAACAGAGAGTATCTCTTCAAGATGCAGTATAACAATACCCAATTGATTTTACGGGGGAGGGTTGTATGGGCGGTCCTTGTTTCAAAGAAAGGGAGGATGGAAAGTTTTCTGCCGCGTTACAGGGCCGGTATTCAGTTTGCCGATACGCTAAGCGAAAAGCAACAGATTCTGCGCAGGTTTATCGAGGAGAACAGACTCCGGGCCATGGAAAGCAGAATAGGGGGGCTTCGCTGCAAAATAAGTAATACCACAGCCATGAAGATCAATCTGCCCAGGAAATATCAAGTCAGGAAGATAAGCATGTCAGGTATGCTGGTGGAAACCGACTATCCCCTTGATATAAATACTCATTTTGATATAGAGCTTCTCCTGAAGGACGCTATGGTCAGTATTCTGGTAAAGGTGGTAAATTGCACACAAAGAGGTTTTTTGAAGACCTCTCCCTATGATATCGGCATGGAGTTCATCACAATGTCTGAAAACGATAAGGATATCCTGCAAAAGCTTCTCCTGGCATTTGAAGAATAATATCTTGTTTCGTTACTATAGGTTGTGTTAAACTTATAATCTTGGAGGTTATCATGTACGCAATAATTGAAAATGGAGGAAAGCAGTATACCGTTGCTCCTGGTGATACCATACAGGTTGAGAAACTTTCAGCAGAGAACGGTTCAGAGGTGACCATCGACAAAGTTCTGATGGTGGTGCAAGACAGCGGAACAACCTTTGGTTCTCCCTATGTCAGCGGCGCAAAAGTAGTTGCATCGGTCGAGGCATCCGGGAAGGCAAAAAAAAGTTATTATCCACAAGCAGAGACCGCGGAAGGTGTATCGGAAGCTCAGAGGGCACCGGCAGCCTTATACTGCTTTGAAAATCAAGGAAATCGTTTCTGGAGGATAAGAATGGCGCACAAGAAAGGCGTGGGAAGTTCAAGAAACGGCCGTGACAGTCAATCAAAACGGCTTGGTGTTAAGCGGTTCGGCGGACAGGTTGTCCGGTCCGGAAATATCCTGGTAAGGCAGAGGGGAACGAAATTTCATCCTGGAATGAACGTCGGCAAAGGTTCTGACGATACCCTTTTTGCAAAAATAGACGGAGTTGTCACCTTTGAACGAAAAGACAGAGCAAGGCTACAGATCAGCGTGTATCCTGTTACCCAGTAGGAGGATACGATATCCTCAAACAAAAAAGGCGGACGAAAAGTCCGCCTTTTTTGTTTGAGGAGCGTATTTGGTTAGCATATATATCATAAATTTTCGGATGAATACAGCGGGTATCCCGAAAGCCTTCGGGACTCATTCTCGTCCCGATCCCGAAAGCATTCGGGACGGGACTCCGAGGTATCCCGATAAGAATCGGGATAAAGCCGCTCAAATACTGTACCCGCTGTATTGCAGAAGCAGTTTATGAATACTATAGATTAAACGGGGAAGAATGAATCATGCAATTTGCTGATTATGTAAAAATATTTGTACGATCAGGGGACGGAGGGAGAGGCTGCGTAAGCTTCAGGAGGGAGAAGTATGTCCCGAGGGGCGGGCCCGATGGGGGGGACGGAGGAAAAGGGGGAGATGTTGTCTTGCAGTCGACCAAGGTTTTAAATACCCTTCTTGACCATACCTACCACAGGGAATACAGGGCAAAAAGGGGACAACAAGGGATGGGAAAGAAGATGCACGGGAAAAACGGCGAGGATCTCATCATAAAAGTGCCCGTCGGGACAGAGGTCAAAGATGCTGAGACAAAAAGCATACTGGCTGATATGGACGAAGAGGGCATGCAATTTATTGCTGCAAAGGGTGGAAGAGGAGGACTTGGCAATTCGCATTTTGCGACGCCGACAAGGCAGGCGCCCCGGTTTGCGCAGCCGGGAGAGGAGGCCGAAGAACAGTGGTTGATCCTGGAGTTGAAACTCCTTGCCGACGTTGGCCTGATAGGACTGCCAAATGCAGGGAAGTCTACTTTTCTCTCGGTAATATCTTCAGCGAGGCCCAAGATTGCGGACTATCCTTTCACAACCCTTGCCCCGGTTCTGGG
>JAKLQR010000143.1 GCA_022013235.1 Thermodesulfovibrionales bacterium
AAAGCGACATAATCATTTTTGGAACACCGGTATATTGGTATGGCCCCACTGCCTTGATGAAATGCTTCATAGACCGTTTTGTTTATTTTAACTGTCCAGGGAATAGACCGAAAATAAAGGGCAAAGCAGCAGTTTTGGCGATCCCTTTTGAAGAAGATAACATAAAGACAGCCGATCTTCTTGTCAAATTCTTTGTGAAAAGTCTCAGATACCTTGAAATGAAAATTACGGGGAGAATTCTATGCCCCGGTGTCAGCGCACGGGGAGACATATTGAAGAGAGAAGAAATCTTAAAAAAAGGCTACCAATTAGGACAGAGAATATCAAAACTTAAAAGATAGCGGTCCTCACTATAGTTCTCCATCCCCAAGCGCTGCGATTACACTTACCACTGCTTGTGCTACTCTGACCATGAAAGTAAAATCAAGCGTCTCAAATCTGTCGTGTCTTGTGTGATAGTGAGGATTTCTGAACATGGCGGTATCGGTGAGCATGAGAGAAGGGTATCCATGCTTCCAGAATGAGGCATGGTCGCTGAAGCGGGTTTCAGGAATAATATACCCTGACAACGGTACTTTGTAGGGAACAAGAGCAAGGTCCGGAACATGCTTGTTCGCGTGGGCAATGAAAGAATGCATCACTTTCTCTGATCTGCCGTTCGCAATAATCCCGAGGAAATTTCCTGTTTTGGGAACCTTTGCCCTGACCAGTACAGGAACGATCTGGCTTCCTTCTGTGTGGTCGGTATACCCAACAGACTCCAGAATAAACGCGGCCTGGTATTTTCTTCCTGCCTTTTTCGCCTCACTGGCAAAATGGTCGCTGCCGATAAGGAAATTGATTGTCTGGGGCTGAGGTTCCTCGAGGGTGAAGGCAACAAACTGCACCGTCCTATTTAGCTTCTGCTTGCATAATATACTGGCTGCCTCCAGTAATACTGCGACGCCGCTTGCATTGTCATCGGCGCCGGGACTCCCCTGCGCAGCGTCGTAATGTGCGCCGAGAAGCAGCCATTCTTTCTCCTGCGTGTTTCCCTCCAGGGTGGCAATGACATTCCGGTATGTTCTCCCGTGGAAAGGTACACCCTGATTTTCTACATTCAAACCAAAGGAACGGAATGTATCATCAATGAAGTCTGCTCTTTTCTCAAGAGCAGCAGTGTTTTCCCATCCATGGCGAACCCCTTCGACCGCCTTCACATAGGCCATGAGATTTTCTTCCTTTACCTGGGAACAATACTCATGCATCAGGACTGTCCATGACAGCGGTGTGCATATGAATATGACGCCTGAAGATACCAATGCTCATAGATAAGATTATTCTGTATTTTTGCCCAATAGTCAAAACTATTCAGCTATTGACTCCCTATATATTGTTTGTTACTATTAAGCATAGGCTTTATAGAATGGTTTATGTTGCTGTAATTTCTTGTTTTTTTGTAACTGAAGTATATATGAAGACCGGGGAGCATTTAAGAATACTGAAGCACTATCTTCCCGATGGATTGAAATGAAGTTTCACGGTCAACTGCAATATATTGGAAAAATGAGCACAATGCAGAAATGCTGGGAAATCCTGGAATGCAGGAAGACGAAATGTCCCGCCTATGAATCCGCGAATCTGCAATGCTGGCTCATTCCGCAGACTCTTTGCAATAATTCCACTCAGGGGAATTTCCTCGACAAAATTGAATTGTGTATCGGATGCAGCGTCTTTGCCCAAAATATCGACCGCGAGTCCATAAAAGATACTCTCAAGATTGTGGAAGGGCAGTTCAGGGAATTTCAGGCACTCGTACAGGAACATGACCGTGAAATGGAAAGAATAGGCCTCGAACTCTCGATCAGCTTATCGGAAGTGTTTGAAGCATTACGAAGAATAGCAAAAGGTGATCCGTCGGTAGTAATCCCTGAAGACTCATCGATAGAACTGATAAGTATGCTGAAGCGCGTGGTAAACAGAACCGCAGAAGATCTGAATGAGAATGTGAATCTTTGCCATGAGTTTGCTATTGGCCTCGCGGAACATTTCGATGTTCTGCACCGTGTATCCAAGGGCGACCTCAATGCACGGGTCTCCGGCGGTTCAAATGTGGAACTTCTCGAATCGCTGAAAAATGTAACAAACGACATGATCGCAAATATATCCGAAGAGATTACGAAAAGGAGAAAGGCTGAAGAGGAGCACACGCAATTGGAGACTAAATACCGGGTTATCTTCGAAAATGCCGGGGCCCCAACCATAATTTTTGAAGACGATATGAAGATATGCATGGCAAACAAGGCGTTTGAGAGTTTTTCAGGATATAAAAAAGAGGATATCGAAGGAGAAAAGAGCCTTTTTCATTTTATTCTGAAGGATGATCTGGAGAGGATGAAGGCAGCCTTCGAAGAAGGTATCTCTCGTCAAACCGGCAACAAATCTCTTGAATTCCGTTTCCTTGGCAGCAAAGGAAACGTTAAACATGTAATGGCAATTATCTCGCATATTCCCGGCAGTAATATGAGCGTTGCTTCACTCCTCGAAATAACTGAATTCAAACAGAGAGAGATGGAAGCAATTGCTACCATAACAACGGCCCTCCGTTCTGCACAGACACGGGCCGACATGCTGCCGATAATCATCGATCAGTTAATGGAATTCATGAGGGCCGACGGGGTGTCTCTCGCAATGCGTGATCCGATAAGCGGAGAGACGGTAATCGAAATATCAAAAGGGGACTGGTCTAACTGGACTGGGGTAAGATTGTCTGCGGGAGACGGAATAAGCGGAACTGTTATCGAAACAGGAAAACCCTACGTGAATAATTCGTCTCTCTCGAATACCCGTTTTGCGCGCCCCGAACTTATAGGCGATCTCAAGGCAGTTGCCTGTGTTCCCCTTATGACACTGCGCCAGACCATTGGCGCGATATGGATAGGGCGGAGGTCCGACATTGAGAGCTATGAGATTAAATTATTGAGCACAATCGGTGAGATTGCGGCAAATGCAATCCAGAGGGCCACGCTTTATGAACAGACTGAACAGCGCCTGCAGCGTCTTTATGCGCTCCATGCGATAGACATGGCAATCAGCGCGAGCCTTGATCTCCGTGTGACCCTGAATATATTGCTCGAGCATGTAACGAGCCAGCTCAATACTGACGCAGCAACTGTTCTCCTGATGAATAATTCGACAGGGATACTTGAATATGCAGCCAGCCGCGGTTTCCGTTCCCGCACCATAAAGCAGACACGGTTAAGAATCGGAGAGGGTCACGCAGGGAAGGCTGCCCTCGAAAGACGGATTATTAATGTCCCGAACGTCATGAAAACGGAAGATCCCTGCGTGCGTTCGCAGATCCTTGCGGGAGAAGTATTCCTGGCCCACCATGCCGTACCCCTTATCATTAAGGGCCAGGTGAAAGGTGTGCTTGAGGTTTTCCACCGGACCGAACTGGACCCAGACCCTGAATGGCTTGAATTCTTTGAATCCCTTGCTGCGCAGGCCGCAATCGCAATAGACAATGCAACGCTTTTCGATGATCTGCAGCGCTCCAATATAGAACTGACGCTTGCCTATGACACCACACTTGAAGGCTGGTCGCATGCCCTTGATATGCGCGACAAGGAGACAGAAGGACATACTCTCCGCGTTACCGAAATGACCACAAAACTTGCGAGGAGCATGGGAATGAATGAAGCAGAGCTTGTACACATCAGGAGGGGCGCGCTCCTCCATGACATAGGCAAGATGGCGATTTCCGATACGGTGCTCCTCAAGCCCGGCCCTCTCAATAAAGACGAGTATGAAATCATGTGCAAGCATCCGGCCTATGCCCATGAAATGCTCATGCCGATTTTCTTCCTCAGGCATGCGCTCAATATTCCTTACTGTCACCATGAGAAGTGGGACGGAACAGGATATCCCCGAAGACTGAAGGAAGAGCAGATACCACTCGAGGCGCGTATCTTTGCGGTCGTTGACGTATGGGACGCGCTGCGTTCTGATCGGCCTTACCGCCCCGCCTGGTCAGAGCAGCAGACACTTGAATATATCCTTAACGAGTCCGGCAAACATTTCGATCCGAAAGTAGTCAAGGCGTTCGTTAAAGTTATCTCAGGTCAGAATCACCTGTAAGAATCAGTTCATTATTTGTCTTGAAATCTTCCCTGAAATCTGTTATCCAATACACTATGCGAAACACGCGCAAAACCACTGTCTCCGGTGAATATCTGCAACACCTTGAACAGAAAGTCGAAGACCTCAAGATACTTACTGAAATATCTGTCCTCATATCATCGACCCTTGATCTCAGCGAGCTCATGACGCTTGTTATCGAAAAAGCAAAAAGCCTTATGGATGCTGAGGCCTGTTCAATCCTTCTCTATAACAAAAGTACAAACAAACTGGAATTTGAAGTCGCTTTCTGCAGGGAGACATCAGCGACGGATATCCTGAAGAACAAGATCACGCTTGATATCGGACAGGGCATAGCAGGATGGGTGGCGAAGCACCAGAAAGTACTGATTATCAATGACGTTCAGAAAGACACACGCTTTTATCAGGAAGCTGATAAAGCAACCGGATTTCTCACAAAGAGGCTTATTGCAGTTCCGCTGGTCGGAAGGAGAGGACTCATTGGTGTTGCAGAGATTCTCAACCCCCGGAAAGAAGAATATGACAACGAAATACTGGATATACTTTCAAGGCATTTTGCGATAGCGATCGAAAACGCGCTCTATTACAAAGAGTCTCTTGAGGAAGAGAGACTGAAACAGGAGATCGAGATCGCGTCTGTATTGCAGAAAAGTTTTCTTCCCGAAACCCCTGTCCTTCGCAAAGGAAATGTTACAGTCTCAGCAATCAATATGCCGGCAAAGCAGGTGGGAGGGGACCTCTATGATTTTGTCGAGCCCGTTGAGGGGAAGCTCGGTGTCTTTATCGGTGATATTTCCGGAAAGGGAGTTTCGGCAGCGCTTTATATGGCAAAGATCATCAGTGATTTCCGCTATCTCTCCCATATGAAAGAATCACCCGCCCCGGTTATGAACAGCCTGAACGATATACTCTCAAAAGCGCCAAGAGGGATGTTCCTCACCGCGCAATATGCACTGGCAGACGTCGTGACGGGAGAAATTCAAATAGCGGATGCAGGACACCCCCCGTTCCTCCTGGTCAGGACTAAAGAGGTGAAGGTGATGTCCGGCCTGTCCGGTCCACCGCTCGGTATTGTTCCCGGAACCTATCCTGTCAGCACCTATACCATGAAAAGCGGAGACAGGCTGCTTTTTCTTACCGACGGAGTGTTTGAAGCAAAGAGCAGGGAAGGGAAGCGCCTCGGGTTTGATGCCCTTGTCGCATTCGTAAAGAAGAAAAGGAATGACGAACGACTGATAGAAAAGATTGCAGATTATGTGCATAAATTCTCGAAGGGCGCAGAAATGGCCGATGACCTTACTCTCATGGAATTGCGTTTCATGAAAGACCAGGAATGAGATGAAGGACTCCCTCAGGATATCGTTTCCTTCACATCCAAAGTATCTCTCTGTGGTAAGGCTGCTCACCGCGAAAATAGCGGAGCTATGCGGATTCAGGGGAAAGATTATTGAAGAGATCAGGCTGGCCGTGGATGAGGCATGCGCCAATGTTATCAAACACGCATATAAAGGAGACACATCAAAGGAAATTGTTTTAAAATATACGAGCACAGAAAAGAAATTCACCGTCATTCTGGAGGATAGGGGCGCCAAGGCTGACAGTCGGTTGATAAAAGGGAGAGACCTTGAGGAGGTAAGGCCGGGAGGTTTGGGAGTGCACTTTATCCATAGGGTATTCGATGTCTTTGAATACGATGAAAAGAGGACAAGAGGGAACAGACTTATTCTCATAAAATATCTTGGCAGGGAGCAATGAATATAGAGGTTATTGATCATAAAGGGAAAAAAGTGCTCACGCTTTCGGGTGAAATCGATATGTATTCCTCGCCCGAACTCAGAGAGGAACTTATGGGCATTCTCATAAAAAAAGTACCCGCACTGTATATTGACTTCAGGGAAGTCTCCTATATCGATAGCTCCGGAATCGCAACGTTTGTGGAAGGTCTGAAATACGTAAAATCGTACGGCGGGAGGCTCCAGTTTTTCAGCATATCCAAGGGGATTATGGATATTTTCAAGTTCTCCAAGCTGGACAGGGTCTTCGAGATCTACGGAAATCTTGACGATGCCATCAATAGCTGAAAATCTGATCGGTCTTGCCGGAAAAAAAGCCAGATCTGTATTCCGTGATATCAATGATGCCTCGAAGATCGTCAATGACATATTCTACTGGTCGTGCATCTCCCCCCTTAAAGGGAAGCCCCTCCGTTTCAGGGCAAGCATCTACGAAATGGTCAAGGCAGGATACAACTCTGTTCCCATTATTGCCGTCATATCTTTTTTTATAGGGATAATACTTGCTTTTCAGGCAGCATACCAGCTAAAAAAGGTCGGAGCCCTCATCTACGTTGCAAACCTTGTGGGCGTCTCCATCACCCGTGAACTCGGACCGATAATTACCGCGATTATCGTCTCGGGAAGGAGTGGCTCAGCCTACGCTGCCGAGATCGGTTCGATGAAGGCGGCTGAGGAGGTTGACGCTCTCATCAGCATGGGGATTAATCCGGTGCGTTTTATCGTCGTGCCGAAACTTATTGCCCTCATGGTAATGGTGCCTGCCCTTACCCTGTTTTCGGACCTGATCGGGATAACCGGAGGTTTTGTCCTTTCTGTCTCTGTGCTCGAAATCCATCCATATAATTATTTCCAGCAGACGGTGAACGCGCTCCTCGTAAAAGATGTCCTTACGGGGCTCATGAAGGCATGGGCCTTTGGTGTTATCATAACCGTTGTCGGAGCATATCAGGGATTCAAGGTTACCGGAGGCGCCGAAGAGGTCGGGAGGAGGACGACTGCCGCAGTCGTGGCGTCCATATTCCTTGTGATAGTTTTTGATCTGTTATTCACGGCGCTGTTTTATTATTTTACTTAAACGGTGCATAACATTATTGTTCTTTAATTGTCATTGCCCGACTTGATCGGGCAATCCAAAAGAAAGAACTGGATTATCCGGTCAAGCCGGATAATGACGAAGAAGGAGTACTTTTATTGATCTTGAACTTCATGATTACAATTGAATTCAGATGTACCCTTAGTTTTGTATAGATATGGAAACAGCAATTGAAGTCAGAAACCTTATAACCCACTACGGTGACAGGGAGATCCTGAAAAACATCTCTTTTTCCATACCGAAGAGAAAAACTACGGTGATTCTCGGTGGGAGCGGATGCGGGAAAAGCACGCTGCTGAAACACCTCATCGGGCTCCTGAAGCCGACCGGAGGAGAGATTCTGATCAACAGCAATGATATCACAAAGATAAACGAAGACGAGATGAACGGAGTGAGGAAGAAAATGGGCGTCCTCTTCCAGGGGGCAGCCCTTCTCAATTCCATGACCGTTGCCGGTAATGTCGCCCTTCCTCTCCGTGAACATACAAAACTCAATGCGTCTACCGTAAATATAATGGTGCGCATGAAACTTGACCTTGTAGGATTGTCGGGTTTCGACAAATTTTATCCGTCACAGCTTTCGGGCGGCATGAAGAAGAGGGCAGGGCTTGCACGGGCGATAGCCCTGGACCCGGAAATGCTTTTTTTTGATGAACCGTCAGCAGGTCTTGATCCCGTGACCGCCGCAGGTCTTGATGAATTGATTGTGAATTTAAGGAACGTGTTCGGAATGACCATAATAGCTGTAACCCACGAGCTTCCGAGTGTATTCACTATCGCTGATTATGTTATCATGCTTGACAAGGGCCAGGTCATCTTTGCCGGAACACTCGATGAACTCAAGGCGTCGGACAATCCGAGGATCAGGATGTTTCTTGAAAGAAAGCCGGAACAGGAAATGTATTCGCCCGAAGATTACTTCAAAATAATCGCAGGCGAATAAAGAATCCGGGAAAATGGCGCGAAGGGAAATATGAGAGACGAAATCAAGGCGGGGATAATAATAGTCAGTTCGATTGCGATTCTGAGCGCCTTCGTTATTCTGATAGGGGGCGGACAGTTTTTCGAAAAGCTCGATACCTATACCGTGGAGGTCATGAATGCGGCAGGCTTGGAGCCCGGAGCACAGGTGAGGCTCGGCGGAGTAAGGGTAGGCAGGGTGCTTACCATTCGCGCACCCGGGAAACCGGGAGAATCTGTAACCATCGGGATCGGGGTAAAAAAGGGCACGGTGCTCTATAAAGGGACAAAAGCCCTCATAACGCAGGTTGGCTTCGTAGGAGACATTTACCTTTTTCTTTCCGTCAACGATACGGTCAATGAGGTTATTCAGGCCGGAGATACCATACCCTCTGAAGAAAAAGTGCCGATGGACGTGCTCATGGCAAAACTCAACGGACTCTCAGAGTCAGTCGACAGACTGATTACGGATATCGACAAGCTCTTTAACGAGAAAAACCTGAAGAATGTCGAAGCCCTTATAGGAAATACCAACAATGCAATCGTGTCAGGAGCGGTAAACCTCGAAAAGATTGCAATAGGGCTGAAGGCAACAACCGATAAGCTGGGAGGAGTTCTGAACGAAATAGACGATATCGTGAAAGTCAACAGGGGAGAAATAACGATACTGGTAAAAAAAGCCCGGGAGGACATTGAAAAGGCCGGGGAGATGATCAGGAGCATAGAATCAACTGCAAAGTCTGTCGAAAAAACATCAAAAACAGCCGACAGAACGATCGAATACCAGTCGAGGAATATCGAGAACCTGATCAATGCAATGACAAGGACCACGGAAGAAATGCAGGACCTCCTCCAGGAGATCAAACACAAACCCTGGAGCGTGCTCTATAAAGAAAATCGGGGGGAATGAGACGATGAGAAGAATGTTTATCATGGTAAGTATTCTGCTTTCGCTGACGGCATGCAGCATGCCCGAAACAAAGATTTACAGCCTCTCTCTTCCCGATACCGCGATGATGGATGCCACTACTCAGGACAGGCAGGCATCTCTTGCGATCATCATGGATGCTCCCCGTCACCTCAGCCAATCTTATATCGTGTACAGAATCTCCCCTTATCAGCTCCAGATTTCACGCTATGCGAAATGGGAATCACCGCCGGATGAGATGATAAAGAAGGCAATTCAGGATTCACTGTATGACACAGGCAAATTCCATGACGTAAGTACCTCTTCTCTGATATCCGAGGGTTCTTATGTGCTCGAAATCAACCTGAAAAGATTCGAGAGGACAGGGGACGGAAACGATATATTTGGAGAGCTTGCATTCGATATGAAACTCGTCTCTTCCGACAACAGGGAACTTTCTCATGCAGCGATTACAAAGAAAATAAAACTCGAAGACAGGGATTTCCTGAGTCTTGCAAAAGGACTGAGCGCCGCCCTCGCAGAGGCTGTCAGGGAAGTGACAGCGAAAGTTATTGCGTATTAGCCTCTTTTCAATATTCATAAAGGAGATATAACATGTCCAGGATCGTAAAAGTTTTCGGAAGAGAAATCCTCGATTCCAGGGGAAACCCGACAGTCGAAGCTGACGTATGGCTTGACGATGGAAGCATGGGAAGGGCAGCTGTCCCCTCAGGCGCTTCCACAGGCGAGCATGAAGCTGTTGAACTGAGAGACGGCGATACGAAACGCTATCTCGGCAAAGGCACCCGGAAAGCGGCCCAGAACATTCAGGGTAAAATTTCTGCGTCAGTCCAGGGAATGGACGCGGGTGACCAGGAAGCGGTTGACCGGAGGATGATCCTTCTTGACGGCACTCCGAATAAGGGGAAGCTTGGCGCAAACGCCATCCTCGCGGTATCCATGGCAGCTGCCCGTGCCGCTGCGATGTCGCACAGGATGCCGCTCTACCGCTATCTCGGAGGAGCATCGGCTTCTGTCCTGCCCGTACCGATGATGAATATCCTGAACGGAGGCGCGCACGCAGACAATTCAGTAGACCCTCAGGAATTCATGGTGGCTCCTTATGGCGCAGCAAATTTCACCGAAGCACTGCGCATGGGAGCAGAGGTATTCCATACGTTGAAGAGCGTACTGAAAAAGAAAGGCTATTCCACCGCAGTTGGGGATGAGGGAGGGTTTGCCCCCAATCTGAGGTCGAATGAAGAGGCAATCGAGGTCATCCTCGAATCCATCGGGAAAGCAGGATATAAAGCCGGGAAGGATATCGGATTAGCGCTGGACCCTGCGGCAAGCGAATTTTATGATACGCGCAAAAAGAAATATATTTTCAAAAAGTCCGACAAGAGTGAAAGGACCGCTGAACAGATGGTGGATTTCTGGGCCAAATGGGTAAAACAGTATCCGATCATTTCCATTGAAGACGGCATGGCAGAGGACGACTGGAAAGGCTGGAAACTGATGACCGACGTTCTGGGAAAGAAAATACAAATTGTTGGAGACGACCTTTTTGTGACGAATACCGAGAGGCTTTCCAGAGGTATACAAGAGGGCGTTGCGAATTCGATTCTCATAAAGTTAAATCAGATAGGCACATTGACCGAAACGTTTGATACAATGCGTATGGCTGCCGCCGCAGGGTATACTGCAATGGTATCGCATCGTTCAGGAGAGACCGAGGACACCTTCATATCGGACCTCGTTGTTGCAACAGGTGCGGGCCAGATAAAGACAGGCTCTGCAAGCCGTACAGACAGAATCGCGAAATATAACCAGCTGCTCCGCATAGAAGAGGACCTGGGCAGCTCAGCAAAGTTTGCGGGCAGGGATACGTTTCGCCGTTAACACGATAATGTATTTGAAACGTGTGCTCAATTAATCTCCGGTTATTTTTAAGGAGTACGCCATGAAGCCCCATGAACTTGCCGGGAAACCGGCGCCCAGATCGATTCTTGCAAATATACCGAGGCTGATTGCGGCCTATTATACCCATAAACCGGATGCAGCTGAAACAACCCAGAGAGTTTCCTTCGGCACGTCCGGACACCGGGGTTCTTCTCTCAAACACAGCTTTAACGAAGCGCATATCCTTGCAATCAGCCAGGCCATATGCGAATACAGAAAAGCGAACAGGATCAGGGGACCGCTGTTTCTCGGAATGGACACCCATGCATTGTCCGAACCTGCTTTTGCGAGCGCCATCGAAGTCTTTGCAGCAAACAAGATAGACGTCCTGATCCAGAAAGGGTTCCGGTACACGCCAACGCCGGCAATCTCCCACGCAATCCTCACCTATAACAGGAAGGTCCGGGGGATCCGGGGCCGTTCCGACGGCGTGGTCATCACTCCTTCTCATAATCCGCCTGAGGACGGCGGATTCAAGTACAACCCGCCGCACGGGGGTCCTGCTGATACTGAAACCACAAAAGGAATCGAAGAAAGGGCAAACGAGCTGCTCTCCAGGGGACTTAAAGGTGTAAGAAGGATGCTTTTCGAGAAAGCGGTAAAAAGTGAATACATCCGTGAATATGATTACGTAATACCCTATATCGATGACCTTGTGAATATTATAGACATGGAACGAATAGCGAACGCAGGGCTGAAGATAGGTGTGGACCCGCTGGGAGGGGCCGCAGTCGATTTTTGGGAGCCTATCGCAGAGAGGTACGGGATTTCACTTGAAGTTGTCAATGCGGTTATTGATCCTACATTCTCTTTTATGACTGTTGACAAAGACGGAAAGATCAGAATGGACTGCTCCTCACCCTATGCCATGGAGCGTCTGATACAATTAAAGGACAAATTCGATATCGCGTTTGGAAACGATACGGACGTCGACCGGCACGGTATAATAACGAGAGAGGCAGGGCTCATGAACCCGAACCATTATCTGTCTGCTGCCATCTGGTTCCTCTTTCAAAACAGACCTGAATGGAGAAAAGACGCTGTGGTAGGAAAGACCCTTGTATCGACATCCATGATCGACAGAGTCGCTGCAGCACTCGGGAAGACAGTCTCCGAGGTGCCCGTTGGGTTCAAGTGGTTTGTCGACGGACTCAGCGACGGGTCGTACGCGTTCGGAGGAGAAGAGAGCGCAGGCGCTTCTTTCGTCAGGAAGAACGGCGCCGTTTGGACAACGGACAAGGACGGTATCATCATGGACCTCCTCGCCTGTGAAATCACTGCCAGCACCGGAAAGGACCCTGCTGAATTATATAAAGACCTTGAGGGACGATTCGGCAGTCCGTCATATATCCGCATCGATGCGCCGGCAACACCGGAACAGAAGGCGATCCTGAAAAAACTTTCCCCTGATATGGTCACTGCGCAACAGCTTGCAGGCGAGGCTATTACCGCGAAACTGACCCGTGCGCCGGGGAATAACGCAGAAATCGGGGGACTGAAAGTTATTACACAGAACGGATGGTTTGCTGCGCGTCCTTCCGGCACAGAGGATATTTACAAAATTTATGCAGAGAGCTTTCTTGGTGAAGAGCACCTGCAAAAGATACAGGATGAGGCTGTAGCTATAGTCAGTGCCGCTTTTGCCACAGCAGGAGTCTGAGGGGGGGTATCTTCCATGAAAATTCTTACCACTCCGAAAATGGAACGATGTATAGGGTGCCATTCCTGCTCGCTTGCATGCGCGCGATTAGTGCATAAGAGGCTTTCCTGGGATACCGCAGGGATACGTATCCGCACATCAGGCGGACTTTCGACGGGTTTTGAAGCGAGAAACTGTCTTGCGTGCAATCCCGCCCCGTGCGCCCTGGCCTGCCCGACCGGCGCCTATCTGCAAAGAAAGGGAGGAGGGGTACTTGTCAGAAAGAAGCTCTGCATCCGCTGCGGTGAATGTGCAAAGGCATGCCCTGTTGACGCCATATATCTTGATTATACAGGAGAGCCTTTCGTCTGTATTCATTGCAGCCGGTGTGTGCAGTACTGCCCCCATGACTGTCTCGAGATGAAAGAATTAAATGAGGAGACTGTAACAGACGAATCCGAAGGGGATCTGCATTCATGATCCGCGACTACTTCAGGGTCCTCACAATCAACCTTACCACTGGTCAGGGAAATATCGTTGAGGTGGGAGGCAGGAACGAGGCAGCAGGAGGAAGCGGTCTTGCCGCGCTCCTGTTCGGCAGGTTCGGGCATGTCGATAAACCATGGAATGAACCTGAACAGCCGCTCATTTTCACTATCGGCCCGCTTACCGGATATTTTCCGCTTATGAGTAAAACAGTATGCGCTTTTAAGTCACCCTTCCATAACCAGTATGCCGAGAGTCATGCAGGAGGCCGTTCCGCTCTTGCACTCAGGTTTGCTGACCTCGATGCGCTTGTGATTACCGGGAAGGCAGAGAAACCGGCATGCATTTCTGTCGGGTCCCGGCATCTCGAAATAAAAGAAGTACACTATTTGTGGGGAATGGATGTTTTTGCCACGGGCAAATATCTCCGGAATATGTTCAGGGGGTCGGGGCACCGGAGCATTCTTCGCATCGGTCCTGCGGGCGAACAGGGTTCTCCAATGGCCTGTATCAACGCTGATACATACCGTCATTTCGGCAGGCTCGGCGGAGGGGCTGTAATGGGAACGAAAAATCTCAAGGGAATCGTCATTCAGGGGGATGCGTCGTTCCTCCTCCCCGAAAATAAAGAATATCCGAAAATCTTTAAAGAAGTGCATAACCAGCTCACCGATACGGACATGATGAGCAAGTACCATAACCTCGGCACGCCGGTAAATGTAATGATCTTAAACGATCTTAAATCGCTTCCGGTCAGGAATCTTCAGCAGACAGCAGATCCTCATATCGGGGGCATCTCAGGCGAAAAGTTTGCGGAAGCAGCGCTGCTCCGCAACAATGCATGCTCCGGATGTCCTGTCGGCTGCATCCATATAGGTTTTGTAAGGGAGCGGTTCCACGAAGAGAACAGATACCTTTACCGGCAGGTGTCATATGATCATGAACCCATCTTTGCAACTGGTTCTATGCTCGGCGTGCTCGACTGTTTCGCGGTACTTGGCATCATGGATGTCGTGGAAAGGATGGGGCTTGATGTAATGTCGGCGGGGGTGGCCCTTGCCTGGGCAACAGAAGCGTTTGAGAAAGGACTCATCTCTGAAGCGGAAACCCTTGTTCCCTTGAAATTCGGAGATGCGGAAAGATATAAGCAGGCCATGCAATTCCTTGCAATGGGAACGAATGAATTCTATCGGACCCTTGGCAGGGGAACCATGGTTGCCGCTGAGAGGTACAACGGAAAAGACTTTGCCTGTGTCCTCGGACAGGAGATGGCAGGCTATGCCACAGGGGAGGTTTTTTTGCCTCACAAGCCCTTGGATTCAGACATTCGCACCTGGACTCGGCAGGATATTCCTTTGACCAGAAACCCGGCGAAAAGAACGCCGGGAAGGCGGTTGATTTTCTTGTAAAGGATGAACAGGGAAGAGTTTTCCTTACCTCAATGGTATCCTGCCTTTTCGCCCGCAGTGTATACAATGACGAACTCCTTGGCCGATGCCTGAATTCCGTCGGCTACACTGAACTCGCAGAGAAAATGTCCGATGTAGCGCGTTTTATTCAGAAGCTCCGGTGGAAGACGAGGATTGCTACGGGGTTTGACCCCGGATCTGTTTCCATACCGAAGAGGTTTACCGAGGTCGTGAACTGGAAAGGTCCAATCGATACAGGATATCTGAAAGCCCTCAGGGAAGAATACGCAAAAAGAATCCTTGAAATGGGTGCAGCTGATGAGAGAAAATCAGAAGAGAACATTTGATTCATGATGATACAACTGGAAATAATACTGGGGCCGGAGTTTTTTGCGAAAGGAGGACACTGCATTGCTCGATAAGATGAATCCATCAGAAACACATGCATGGAAAAAACTTCAGAGTCATTTCAAGACAATGAAAAAGAAGCATATGCGGGATATGTTTCAGAAGGACTCAAGGAGGTTCTCGCGGTTCTCCCTTGCATTTGAAGATATCACTATAGATTTTTCGAAGAACATCATATCAGGCAAAACACTGAAGCTGCTCCTGGAACTCGCAGAAGAGTGCCGGGTGAAGGATGCGATCGAACGCATGTTCAGCGGGGACAAGATCAACGAGACCGAAGGCCGTGCCGTCCTTCATGTTGCGCTCAGAAACCGTGCGAATATACCCATTTATGTAGAGGGAAAGGACGTAATGCCTGAGGTCAATGCGGTCCTTGCTCAGATGCAGAGGTTTTCTGACAATGTCATCAGCGGTGAATGGAGAGGTTATACAGGGAAAGCCATTTCCGATATTGTCAATATAGGAATCGGTGGTTCAGACCTTGGGCCTCTCATGGTGACCGAAGCGCTGCAGCCTTACAGAAAAGACCACCTCCGCGCCCATTTTGTTTCGAATGTCGACGGAACACATATCACGG
>JAKLQR010000144.1 GCA_022013235.1 Thermodesulfovibrionales bacterium
AATATCGGTTACATAAAGAAACGCGGCCTTATCAAGTCCGATATCCACGAAGGCTGACTGCATTCCCGGAAGTATTTTTACCACTTTTCCCTTGTAAATGTTCCCGACGAGGCTCGCGTCCCGCTTTCTCTCGATATAGAACTCAACCACCTGGCCGCCTTCGAGAAGACCGACCCGGATCTCGTCACGGGTTACATTAATGAGTATCTCGCTGTCCATGGTTACATTTTACATTGTACGAGCGGTATTTTGTATGTATTGAAAGGTTTTACCCAACTTCCCTTCCAGCCGAAGAGGGCGGTCCTTGTAATATCAAGCTTTTCCATCGGTTCAGAGAAGATCAGAGGGAGAATCTCCCCAAGTCTTACCTTAATGTCTCCCTGGTCAACCAGCACTAATTGTACAGTATCACTATCGATGATCAGGGCGTCTTCGACCATACTCCTTATATTTATATCATATTTTACTCTATTTATCGGTATCTCTTTTTTGGAGAGGAAGGTATGAATCTGAGAGATATCTCCCCCTGTTACCCGGTATTCGTACCGGGAGATGAAACTGCTCAGGGATTCCGTATTCCCTGATATGGCAGACATTGCGGTAATGGATATTCCGTCAGGGAGCATACTGTTCAAAGTTTCCCGATTTTTCTCAAGATCGAAGGGCGGCAATACTTCCATATCGAAATACTCTCGTAAGCCCGCAACCCCGACGCCAAGCGGAGGGCCGAACGCCATTTTCGGAGTCGGATGAAACCCCTGTGTATATTCCAGGGCAACCCCGGCCCTTCGCATTGCCCGATGAAGAGCCGTCATGAGCTCAAGATGGGAGAGGTGGCGCAATACACCGGTCTTGGAGAATTCAACCCGTATCCTCACCGATTTGAACCGGGGAAGCAGGGAAGGAGAGAAGCTGAGAGGATAAGCAAGGCCTGAGTCATTGTCTCTGTTTGCGTTTTCACGACTTCTGAACTTTTCATCGCATTGTAACCCGCAGTTATGACAGTGCTTTCTGCAGTCGCTCGTAAAGTCAGCGGACAAAGCCTTCTCAAATTCCTTCCAGAGAAATTCTTTCGCAACCCCTGTGTCTATGTGGTCCCAGGGCAAGGCGTCATGCTGCCGGTAAACCCTCTGAGCATATGCCGCTGCGTCAATGCCGGTAGTTTCCATCGCTTTTTTCCATCTGCCGGAATCGAACATCTCGGTCCATCCGTCGAGACGGCATCCGAGAGACCAGGCCTTCTCAACAAGCAGCGACAGGGTCTGATCCCCCCGTGCAAAAGCTGCCTCCAGGAGGCTCATATCAACGTCATGCCCTTTGATATTTACTCCCCTGCGTTTCAGCCGTTCTCTCACAAAATCCTTTTTTCTCTGAAGTTCATCCGGCAGGTTTTGACCATACCATTGGAACGGGGTATGGGCCTTGGGGACAAAAGGGGAGACCCCGACAGTGATATGAACAAATTTTTTTACGTACTGTTTGGCAATTTTCAGCGCTTTTAACGCCATACCGGGTATTGCATCGATATCTTCGTCTGTCTCGGTCGGAAGCCCGACCATAAAATAGAGCTTGAGGTTCTGCCAGCCTTCTTCGAAGAGTGTCCTCAGTGCCTGTTCGTATTCCTCGTCTGAGAAATCTTTATTGATAACCCTTCTCAACCTGTCTGTCCCTGCCTCCGGCGCTATGGTGAAACCGGTTTTCCTGACGGTTTTAATCTCCTTCAGGACCTCATGGCTGACAGCCGCTATGCGGATAGAAGGCAGCGAAATGGCAATTTTCTGATTCCCGAACCTCCTGTTGCATTCTTTCAGTACCGCAGGGAGACAGCTATAATCTCCTGCGCTGAGAGAAGTAAACGCTACTTCTTCATAGCCGGTATTTTTCAGGGCGCTTTCTGTGAGAGCTATAACCTTTTCAGGGCTTCTTTCCCTTACAGGCCGGTAGATCATACCCGCCTGGCAGAACCTGCACCCCATAGAGCAGCCCCTGGAAACCTCAATGTTTATCCTGTCATGGATTATTGGAGCGTAGGGAACGAGAGGCCGGTCGGGATAAGGCGCATCGTCAAGTGATGCAAGTATGCGCCTTCTGATTCTCTTTGCTCCTTTTTCCTCCTCTGCATCGTGAATGATGGGCACATAGATCCCCTCGATCAGGGACAAGGCTTTGAGGAGCGATTCTTTCTTCATGTCACCGTCTTTTTTCCATTCATGATACGTATGCAGAATGTCCGCGATTGCTTCTTCACCGTCGCCTATCAGAAACGCATCGATGAACGGCAACATGGGCAACGGGTTCACCGTGCATGGCCCGCCCGCAATGATCAGGGGAGAGGAACTGCCTGACGAATCGAGGCGGTCCGCGGTCCTGAGCTGAATTTTCCCGAGAGAGAGCATATTGAGAACAGTCGTGTAGGAAAGCTCATACTGCAGGCTGAATCCGACAATGTCGAAATCCCGCAGGGGACGGTTTGTCTCGAGTGAAGACAGGGCCACGCCCTTTGATTTCATATGTTCCTCGAGG
>JAKLQR010000145.1 GCA_022013235.1 Thermodesulfovibrionales bacterium
CGGCAACTGAAAAGGATCCCAAAGGAAGACAAAGAATTCTGCTGCCTCTACAACATAATGCTGTAAAGGCTCAGGATAGGAAGGAGGCAGATACGCAGTGCAGTCGCCAACAGTCCCGCTGCTATAAATAGTTTTGTTAACAGGAACCATTAACTCCGCGGTGTAATATTTGTCCTTTACCCTGTAAATATTGTACATCGCACTGGATTGAATATAGGCGGTTCCTGTACAATCGGCACTTGTAAATTCTAAAGTACTGCCTTCAGGGATCTCGCCGGTAAGTTGATCCACAGAGATCACCTTTTTGAATATCGGCATATAGACCTTCAAGGTCGTCTCACCAAATTCGACCAAATAACCCAAAAACAGGTTTCTTGCATCATACACCTCGATAAGTCCTGGACCGGGAGGTCCCTGGATCCCCTGTGGTCCGGGAAGTCCCTGTTCGCCTTGTGGCCCGGGAGGTCCCTGCAAGCCTGTTGTTCTCCACGTTAAGGGTGTTTCTTTCTTAATGCATTCATCAAGACTGCCTACGATGCGGACCCTTCCTTTCTTATTGACACATCCATAAATAGTCTCATCAGCCGCATCGCAAGGCACCCATGCAACGAATAAGAAGCAACTGATTATGAGCAGGGCAACAAACATATTTCTCGTTCTCATTGTTATCCTCCTTGAATAAATTGTATTAATGTGTCAGAATTTTTTTGATTCATCTTCCGGTTTATATCGGATTACTGACAATTTTTGAAATTCAATTGCAGTGCGAGCAGTAACTTTTAATATGTTAACAAAAACCAATGAAATTATTCAAACAGTTCTTCTTATCATGGAGGGGTCTGGGCAGGAACTGCCTATTTTCTTCAGTCAGGTTACTGCAAAACAATGAATAACCCTGCAACAAGCTAACAAGGAATTATCAAGTTAAACTGTGTCATCGCATTTTAGTTTGATCAAAAATAGATAACACCGATTCCACCCCATTGCCCCCAGCCCCGGTCATCTTCTTTATCGATAAATTCTCTCCATCTGAAATGGCCTTTGATTTCGTTCCAGAACCGGTCTACTTTGCATGCCCGGACCCTGGGATGGAAAAGAATGTCATGGAGGACGACAAGTCCCCTCCGTTTTACAAGAGGGGAATACAGCCGGAAATCCCGCTTGACCCCGGCATATCTGTGGTCTCCGTCAAGAAAAAGAAGATCAATTTTATTGCCTCTTAATATTTTCCTTACCTTCTCTTGCGTTGCTGTCTTGTGAGAATCCTCTCTCAGGAAATACATTTTCTGGAATTTTTTCCCGTATGTTCTGAATTTTTTTATATCGTTTCGGGTATACCCTCCTCCAAAGGGTCCTCCGGGCAGATCAATACTGACTATCACTGCGTCAGGCTGGGCAATTCGGCACCAGGCGAAGAGTGTTCCTCCACCGGCGGTTCCTATTTCAACGATTGTCCTTACTCTCCTCCTCTTTAAAAGACTGATCAACGGGGACAATTCGGCTATTTTCTGGACCGCGCCCTTTTTCTCGATTGTTGCCTTCGCAATTTTCCGGGAATTCATGAATACTATTGGTCCGGCAGAGAGGTGGTAAGGTGCAGTAAACTTCTCAATGCTTCTTTCTCGCTGCGAGCTTGTTCAGGGCATTGATATACGCCTTTGCAGCTGCAACGATAATATCGGTATCGGCGCCATGACCACGGACTGACCGGTCGTCTTCTTCGAGAGAAACCATTACCTCTCCGAGCGCATCCGTCCCGCCGGTTATTGCCTTGATCTCAAATTTCAGAAGATTGCTCTTTGTCTCTGTTATCGCAGCAATAGCTCTGTAAGTTGCATCGACAGGACCGTCACCCTGTTCCATCCTGTGGATAATCCCGCCGCCTACTTTCAGTTTCACTGCGGCAGTGGGTTTCTGGTTAATCCCGCAGATCATGGAGAGATCAACGAGGCTGTATGTTTCAGGGACCTGGGCCACCCCGGCGGTGATCAGCGCCTCTATGTCCTCATCGAAAATATCCTTTTTCTGATCGGCAACCCGTTTAAACCGCTCAAATGTCTCGTTCACTTCTTCATCAGAGAGTTCATATCCGAGGTCCTTCAGCTTCGTTTTGAAGGCATGACGTCCGGAATGTTTCCCCATAACAAGCTTGGCGGAATAAAGACCGATGCTTTCCGGCCTGATAATCTCATAGGTCGATTTTTCCTTCAGGAGCCCGTCCTGGTGGATACCGGACTCGTGGGCGAAGGCGTTTGCGCCGACAATCGCCTTGTTCGGCTGTACAGACATCCCTGTTATTTTTGTGACAAGTCTGCTGCTCCTCATAATCTCTTCTGTATTGATCCCGGTATCGGCATCGAAAAGGTCGCGCCGTGTACGTAAAGCCATGACGACCTCTTCCATGGAGCAGTTTCCCGCGCGTTCGCCGATGCCGTTAATTGTACACTCGATCTGTCCCGCACCGTTCAGGACCGCTGCAAGCGAATTTGATGTGGCAAGTCCCAGGTCATTATGACAGTGGACGGAGATGACCGCCCGGTCGATGTTCTTTACCTTCTCATGCAGAGCCTTTATCATCGTCCCGAATTCGGAAGGGATGGTGTATCCGACGGTATCCGGAATATTTACGGTGGAAGCGCCCGCGTCGATGACTGCCTCAACCACCTCGCAGAGGTAATTGATATCGGTACGGGTTGCGTCCATCGGAGAAAATTCCACGTCGTCGACAAGACTCCGCGCAAGTTTCACCATATTCACAGAACGCTTCAATGCTTCTTCCCTGCTGACACGGAACTGGTATTTCAGATGGATATCGGAAGTCGAATGAAAGGTATGAATCCGCCTCCTGGGGGCATCTTTCAGCGCCTCCCATGCGCTTCTGATATCTTCTTCCTTTGCCCTGGCGAGGCTGCAGATTATGGGGCCTTCCACCTCGTTCCCGACCGTCTTTACCGCTTCAAAGTCTCCGGGAGAACTGTAGGCGAATCCCGCCTCGATCACATCAACTCCAAGCTTTGCAAGCTGTCTGGCCAGCGCGAGTTTTTCCTGGACGTTCATGGACGCACCGGGTGACTGCTCACCGTCGCGGAGAGTTGTATCAAATATCTTTATCTGCCTCATTGCGGTTTACCTGCCTTCTGTGCCCGTCTCTTTTTTTTCGCGAAGAGAACGATATTCTCAATTATACCGCTTACCAGGTAGAGCATTGCAAATACGAACAACGCAATCTCCGGATGCATGATGATGACGACGAGTACTACCACAAACAGAACAAGGATCCAGAAGGGTTTCCTCCTGCGGAAATCGAGTTCTTTTGCGCCGTGGAATCTGAGGGTGCTGACCATGAGGACGGCGAGAGAAAAGACAAAGAAGAGAATGAAATAGTTTTTCGCAGGGACCCTTGTCCACATCTCGGTATAAAAGATTACGAGTGTTGCTAAAAGAGAAGCGGC
>JAKLQR010000146.1 GCA_022013235.1 Thermodesulfovibrionales bacterium
ACCCGGCAAGTAAATACTTTAAAATCGTCATTGTCCTGCATGACCGGACAATCCAGAACCTATTGGAAAGACTGGATTCCCCGATCAAGTCGGGGAATGACAAACAATAGAGGTTCATCTGTTTATTTGCCAAAGTAATAGTACCATATAACCCGCCCGTCCCTGGTCTTGATCGGAACAGCCCTGAGCGGCAAGTGTTTGGACCAGAGCGATTGATGTGCTTTATACCATATCAATAGTTTCCTTTAACCCCGTATCGAATGCTATCGCAGGAGAAAACCCCAGAATTTCTTCTGCTTTTCTGAAGGAGGCTATATGTTTCTGCACCTGACTGATGAGGTAGCACTGACGGCAAGCCCGATGACGCATTGTGAATCTCATGACATGATCATATGACACTGAAAGGACTGCCCGCTGTATTTGCTCAGGAGGATGTCTTCTTTCAGCGCAGAGGGAAGTTCCCTGCGAATTGTCCGGGCTAATAACCGAAAGAACGTAATAAATCCAGACGTTTTTTAGCAATTTTGTTCTGGGGGTCATTGTTAAGGATCTGGAGAAAAACATTTTTTGCCTGTACATATTTTCTCGCTGAAAGCAGGGCATTCCCCATCGTGACAGAGTAATTCATATTTGCGGGGTAATCTTTTGCTTTCAGTGCTGCTTCTACCGCTACTTCATTCCAAAGCCATTCCTTTGGTATGCTAAATTGCTTTATTATCTCTTCATTTTGGGGTGTATCCCTGACAAAAATAAGAGAGATATTGTCCATATAGATCAGGTGCCAGTCAGAGTCATTCAGAATCGCGGGAATCAGAGGAATCAACCAGCCGGTAAAATTTCCGACGGAATAAGTGATGATAAAATTAACCTTATATGCGGTCAGAATCGCTTTCCATTCAGGAATGCCGGACAGGCGCTTGGGAGACGCTTCCATGACTTTGACCTCCTGGAAAAACACTTCACCGATCAGCCCTCTCCCGTCAATGAAGACCTTATATTTGGGATATAGTTCCCACATCAGGTATCCGCCCCAGATGTAAGGATTGAACATGTTGCCGGCGATATGATTTATCTTCAGAAATTTTGCGGCGCCTTCAGGGTATCTGTTGGCCCTGACCCCCTCTCTGAACAGATTTGCATTGTTTATGACCATAATGATTGCTATTAATAGGATGGCGGATAGCGGCGCCCGGGATTTTGCCCATATTTTTATCAGGGATTCTCGCGGGGTAATCCTGGTTATCAGTGGTAACCCATAGCGTGCGATCATGAGAACGCTGACGGGCAAATAGAACGGGATGTAGCGGGCGGAAGAGAGGCTCATGATAGTAAGTCCGGTCGTGAGAAATACATCTTTGAGGTCGATTTTTTTCAGGTTCAAAAATAAAAGCATCGTACTGAATATCAAAAGGGGGAAATAGAGAATAAGGTATGCGTCACGGAATCCGGACCGGAGAAGAAACAGGGGAGACATGGATTCAACGATCATTTGTTTATATGTTCCCGCTTCGTATTCTATCAGCACGAAGAGTACGTTGAAACCGTTTGGATTAGCCATGGAAACAATACATGAAATAATTGCTACTGAGAGAAGAAACCTGAACTTACCGCGAGAAAGAGCATTGCCGCCCCACCCTGCAAAATATTTTATCGATTCTGCAGTCACATAACTGAGGATAATGGCAATCCCAAGAATGAATCCGCCATGGAAATTTGCCCAGAGGAATAGAATGAACGGAAGAGGGAAAAGATACCACAAGTCAGGAATATGGAGCGCAAAGCCAGATACTCGTGACGACTGATTCTGAAGGCCTGATGGAGACTCCTTAAGGGTTTCGGAATCAGCAGCTTTTATAAAGCGCTCTATAAGAAAAATTACGAAAAAGGAAAAAAAGAAGGAGAAGAGTTGGGGTCTTTCGCCAGTAAAGTTGTGGAGCATTAAAATAACGGGAGCGATGAGTATCAAGGAGAGAGAAAGCCCTGTCCCTTCTTTTCGCAGCGCTCGGTAAACAAGGAATACTAACAGAGTCAGAACCGACGCCCTGAGGAAGATGATTCCCTGAAAGCCGGAGAATCCGTATATCCAGGAGAAGAGAACCTGAACAAGCCAGTATTGAGTAAGGATGAATTCAATCCTCTTTGATTCCGGATGAACCGGATCCTTCGACAGGGAGGTATAGGCGAATGGATCGGTCTCGGGCAGGGCACCGTGCTGGTATATGTATTCTCCGGTCTTCAGATGCCACCAGAAGTCAGGGTCTTTGATTTCTGTCGAAAAGAGACCGAGGACAAGAGAAAAAAAAGCCACGACCAGAAAAACTTTAAAAGCCTTTGTGAACCATATCCGTACAGTCAGATTGTTCATTTATCATCTCTCCCCGCAGATTTTTCCCGCAGCGCTTTTTCATGGGCAGACGATCTTGTCCCCAGCTCTCTTGTAATTATTAAGGACACGTCCGGGGGGGAACTATTGATGGAGGATAACTTTCTCCACGGATGCATAAGGGTAATCAAAACATGTCTGTCAGAGAGCATTCTCCGAATTACATGACGGCATAACAACAATGATCTTTTTCGATGGAGCATCTTGTCAACGCTTAAAGATGCGCAGAAGAGCGATCCAATTCCTTCATCACAATGTTGATGAGGATCGGAACATTCTCCGCAATCTTCGGAGAGAGTTCCATGCCGGCGGTTATGTCTTCGGGTTCGATTCCGAGAAATAAGATTTCCGGTTTGATCCCCTGGAAGCCCGCGATGGCAACTACATCGGAAAAGTCAATGCCATGGGCGGAGCGTATAAAGCCTTTTTTCCCCGCGAGATCATTATCAGTGAACCGAAAAAGTGTTCCGGGCGGAGCGCCTGCCTTAACCGCATCTACCACGATAACCTTTTCTCTGCCTTCGATGTAATAAAGGAGATCGAGCCCCCCGGTGCCTCCGTCCATAACTTCCACATCCGGAGGTAATTGCATGTCTTTCATCTTTTCAGCAACGCAGACACCTATTCCCTCGTCTTTCAGGAGGATGTTGCCTATGCCGAGAATAAGGATTTTCTTTTTTTCGGATTCCATAAACCCTCACTTTGTTTATTATATAATTTTTTCAATAAACAATGTTTACTATTCCCTTTCACCATATCATTCATAATTCATTGCAGTCTCTCCTCAACCACTTTGAGCAGAAAGGCTTCAAGTGCGGCAATATGGGGTAGTTTCGTAAGGACTTTTCGAAAGCACTGCTCCTCCTGC
>JAKLQR010000147.1 GCA_022013235.1 Thermodesulfovibrionales bacterium
AGCAGGTCCAAAACATCAGCAGTGAAGATCGCTATCGACGACTATCTGAGGAAGAAGAAGGTAGAGAAAATAAAATCAATGAAGGGGAAACTCGATTTCAATATGACCGCAGACGAGATACGGCATCGTGAGCGATAGAGAGAGAAGAGGAGTGTCAGGTCTATTTTCTTAGCATTATCCATTTTCACAGAGAATCCTGCTCATTGAAGTGCATACCAAGCTCGATAATTTATGAGCATGTCCTTCTTGACCAATAGTAACTTTTGTGTTACCATTAATATGTGGGTAAAATTAAAGTTGTCGAATATCTGCTCAATGGGATATCTGTTTTTGGAAAGTGGTTCGCCGACCTTGATGCTCAGAAGCAAAAAGGGGTCAGCCCTTGAAGCTTGACAAAATCAGTTCTGTTTTCCTATAATCAGCCTCATGGCAAGGCCGTTAAGAATCGAATACGAAGGCGCTGTCTATCATATTATTGCCAGGGGAAATCGCGGGGACTATATTTTCGTCAAGGACGAGGATAAGGAAGTCTTCCTGGATATTCTTGGCAGATCGGTTGACCGTTACGGCATGGACATCTATGCATGGTGCGTCATGGGCAATCATTATCACCTCCTCGCATCCGTTCCGCACGGTAATTTGTCAAGGGCAATGCACTTCATAGGATCAGGGTATGGGAGTTATCTGGGGAGATTCCGAGGATTCATAGGGCATGTCTTTGCCGGCAGGTACAAATCATTATGTGTGGAGAAGGAGGGATATCTGCTTGAGCTGAGCAGGTATATACATCTTAACCCGGTGAGAGCAGCGATTGTGAAAACAGCGGAGGAGTATCGATGGAGCAGCTACCGCCAGTATATAGGGGAAGAGAGAGCGCATTCGTGGCTTCAGAAGGAGTGGTTGCTGTCTGAATATGGAGCAACCGAAAAGACAGCGAGAAAGAAATACAGAGAGTTTGTTGATGCTGGAATGAAAGAACCACCACAGAATCCCGAAGAGAAGATTATTGGACAGGCAGTATTAGGGAGCGAGAGATTTGTGCAAGCCGTAGTAAAGAGCTTGAAAGGGAAAGACAAACTTGGAGATATAGTGGCCAAGCGTTGTTTTTCAAGGACTCCCGGAGTGGATGAGATTTGTCGTGCCGTATGCGGCTATTACGGTATTAACGAACTGAAAGGCTCAAAAGCAGAGGATATGTTTGTCTGCGTGGCGAAAGAGGAAAGCCATGCGCTTAACCGTGAGATTGCGGAAAAGATTGGGGGCAAGAGCACATCTGCGATAGCGCATCAGTATCGAAGGGTGATGGGAAAGATAGGAGAAAACAGAAAATCATGGCGGCAGTTTGAGAAAGAAAAAGCTGATATTCTGTCACTCTTCAAGGGCTGACCCCATTTGCTCTTCTCATTTGCTCTTCTGTGAGAATTGCATTTCAAGTGACGCGTTGCTATTTCTGGTAGCTTTTTACTTCTCCTGGCATGAGCTTGAAACCGAAGGGCAACGCAGACACTACTATCGATGCAATTTCAGAGAAAGATTTCGCCCCTCGCGCAGGGGCGTGGATTTTACTACACTTGACATTCTTATCTGTAGTTGATAACCTAAAAATGAGCGGTAAGACCGTTGCAGGCTGTTCGGGGTGTTCCCTTCCATAGGTTGGCACGAGCCTCGACGCAAGAAGCTTGTAAGGCACGCTCTTTTTTTGTTTTAGAGGTATTGTTCTTCAAAAGCTACCTTTTCCCTGAAAATATCAAGCCATTTTGAATCCTTTTTCTCATACTTTCTGAATATTCCCCAGCTGAAAAGGTCAACGGCCTGCAGTCCATAATATTGCCGCGAGTCCTGGTGTTTAATATCCAGTGGTACCCTGGGGTCCAGACGCTCCTTTAATTGTCGGAAAATATATTGATTAAAATCCCATATCTGTTTTTGCGTTTTGCTTTTATCAAGAATAAGCATAACTGGTTCCTGGGCTTTCTCAAAGGGGATTTTGTCGAGCACGAGGCGTGAAACATAGTTATAAACCCTTTCCTTATCCTTGGTAAGCCTTTCATAGACCCGCTTCTTGTTGAGTGTCAGGGCATAAATAGCAAATTTCAGATCCTTGGTTTGGGTGTAGAAATATTTCTTGATCTCAAGGACTGTTTTGGTACCTTTTAGCTCTTCGGCATTTGATTTCTTTCGATTAAGTTTTCGAGCTAATGTTTTCTTAATTGCCTTGATTAGCTGCCGATTATTCGCTGGGCCTCTTATAGCCAGTATGGTTATAGTGAAAAATTTGGACGGTTTCTTATTCACAAAATCGAAACCGAGATCACCACTCTCGTCGAGATATAGAAACCACATGATCTAATAGATCTCTCTTCAGCATTTAACCTATTTAATTTGAGAACACATTTTATATGAAAGGAATACTATTTTTCAGCATAGGGTGAAAATAAATTAGGGATAGGGGTCATACCTGTTTATTGCAATTTCATTTCTTTTGATTTTAAAAAGAAGCACACGGAAAGAAGCGGCTGAAATGCTTGATGGATAAGGGTTTATGTGGTATTTTCAAGCTCTTGTATAGTAAAGGCCCGTCAGTACAACAGCAGATGTAGCCTCAATCGACTTAGACTATCCCCTGCTTCAGGATATCGTGCAGGTGGATAATGCCGATTGGCTTCCCTTCATCATCAGGGACTACAAGTGCGGTTATGGAATAACTTTCCATGATAGAGAGGGCCTTGGCAGCAAGCTCATCCTGGGTGATGGTTTTCGGGTTTTGTGTCATGACCTCCCCGGCGGTTTTTTCAAAAAGACCTCCTCCCCAGATCTCCAGGCCTCTCCTGACATCTCCGTCGGTAACAACCCCGGCCATCCTCCCGTCCGGACTTGTTACGATTGCATGCCCCAGCCTCTTTGAGGACATCTCGATTACCGCGGTAGAAAGAGGGGTGTCAAGTGAAACGATGGGGAGGAGCTTTCCGGCATGCATAAGGTCTTTCACCTTTACGAAAAGTTTTTTCCCGATACTCCCGGCCGGATGGAAAAAAGCAAAGTCCTGTTCCTTCAGCCCCCGTTTCACAAGCAAAGCAACCGCAATCGCGTCACCCATCGCCATGGTCGCGGTGGTTGATGCAGTAGGCACAAAGCCCATGGGGCATGCCTCTTCTTTTACCGAGACATCGAGAGAGACGTCGGACTGTTTTGCGAGGGTTGAATCCGGGTTCCCTGTCAGGGAAACAAGTTTCACATTATACCTTTTCAGGAAGGGGACAAGCTTGACAATCTCCTCTGTATCTCCGCTGTTCGAAATCGCGATAATTACATCTCTTTCGGTTACCATTCCGAGGTCGCCGTGGCTCGCCTCTGCCGGATGGAGGAAAAACGCAGGGGTGCCGGTCGAAGCAAGGGTTGCCGCGATTTTTTTGCCGACGAGACCGGACTTGCCCATCCCGGTAACGACGACCCGCCCCTTGCTCTGATAGATGATCTCTACCGCCTTTTCGAACGTGCTGTCGAGTTTATGAACAAGCGCAGCTATGGCCTCTGCTTCAATCTCCAGGACTTTCCTTGCTATTGTGAGTATGTCGTCCACTCGTTCTTTCCTTTATAAGAAAATTTTAGTATACCATGAACGGAATTACCAGAGGGGCGTGCCACTCTATTCCTCTGTGTTCAGCAATTCGTGTATTATATAATGTCTTCAGAAAAATTACGGAACGCATGAAAAGATCGAACTTTCTCTTATGGATCGGAATCTCTGTGGCCGCCGGTGCGGTCCTAGGCATGTTTGCCGACCGGAAGGACCCGCTGAAAGGCGGCCTCATCGGGACAGCTGCGGGGATAGTCGCAGGTTCTGCAGCTGCCGCGTCCTATCAGTATGTTACAGGCCGGGGGAAAATCCCCTATTATTCCAAGTCCTCCCCCTTCTACGACGAGTTCGATACGATCTGAACGTTGATACTCCTCATCTACCCACCCGTTGCAAAGCCATGTGAACCACCGGCCGGCATCGCAAGGCTCTCGGGCATGCTCGGAAGCCTCGGCATTGAACACCGCCTCCTTGATGCGAATAGAGAGGGGATTCTCCATCTCCTCCGGATGCCTGTGCCTCCTGAAAAAAAGCGCGATATCTGGACACAGAGGGCTGTTCGCAATCTTGAGCAGAACCTTTCTTCCATGAGAGACCCGGCCCTGTACCGGCACGTCGACCGCTATGCAAGGGCGGTCAGGGATATAGGCAGAGTCCTCGTCCGGGCTGCTCCTCCGGACACTGCGGTGGGGCTGGCAAATTACGAGCAGAAAGGGTTATCTCCAATCAGGAGTGAAGACCTAGTACACGCTGCGGAAAAACCTGAAATCAATCCTTTCTATCCTTATTTCCGGTCAAGGCTCGATCAGCTTTTTCAGAAGAAGGCACCCTCTGTTGTCGGCATCTCGTTGAGTTATCTGAGCCAGGCATTCTGCGCTTTTTCCATGATCGGTTATCTCAAACGTACCTTTCCGGAGGTGAAAATAATTCTTGGAGGCGGGCTTGTTACTTCATGGGTAAATAACCTCCAGGGGAGAAACCCTTTCTCCGGCCTTACAGACCATCTTGTGGCAGGGCCGGGAGAATATCAGCTTCTTTCACTCCTTGGCCTGAGTGCGGAAGGAGAAAAGATATGGAGACCGGACTATCATGCCCTGCCGCTTGACGGGTATCTTTCACCGGGGTTCATCCTCCCCTACAGCGCTTCGGCAGGGTGCTACTGGAAAAGGTGCACCTTCTGCCCCGAGAATGCTGAAAACAACCCTTATGTCCCTGTTCCTCCGTCTCAGGTTCTTGCGGATATAAAGGACATTGCGAAAACGACAAACCCCGCGCTTATCCATCTCCTCGATAACGCGATAAGTCCTGCCCTCCTTGAAGCCCTCTCGGCCACCAGACAAGGCACGCCCTGGTACGGGTTCGCCCGCATCAGCCCCCGCCTCACTGAGCCCGGTTTCTGCAGGGAACTGAAACAATCCGGATGCGTCATGCTCAAGCTCGGCATTGAATCAGGGGATCAGCGGGTGCTCGACGCCCTTCAGAAAGGGATCAGGGTTGAAACAGCGTCCGCAGTACTGAAGAACCTAAAGAATTCAGGGATAGCCACTTATGTATATCTCATGTTCGGCACGCCGGCTGAGACTGAGGCAGGCGCGCGGAAGACCCTTGAGTTTACGGTTCAGCACTGCGACAGCATCGACTTCCTGAACCTCGCGATATTCAATATGCCGGTCTCAGGGGGAAACACGCCGGAGGTTGAGACAAGGGAGTTCTATGAGGGAGACCTGTCCCTTTACACTGATTTTATCCATCCTGCCGGATGGGACAGGAAGCGGGTGCGAATGTTCATTGAGAATATATTCAAGAAACACCCGGCGGTTTCAGCAATCCTGAAAAACGACCCGCCGGTATTCACCTCCAACCATGCGCCGTTTTTTGTGAAGGAACGCGCAGGACGTTAAAAAAACAATAAAGTCTCATAGGGTAAAATATACGTGTGATACAGGTCAGTAATCTTTCAAAGGCATACGGCACCCAGATCATCTTTGACGATGTCGGGTTTATGGTCAACGCCGGGGAGCGGATTGGTCTGACGGGCAGGAACGGCTCAGGCAAAACGACGCTCCTCAGGATGATAACCGGTGAGGCAAAACCGGATACCGGCGTTCTCAGCATCCCCAACAATTATAAGATCGGCTATCTTTCCCAACACCTTCAGTTCAGTCAGGATTCGGTCCTCAAGGAGGCGTGTCTCGGCCTGAAACCCTCTGAAGACGGAAGGGATGAATCATACAAGGCGGAGAAGATCCTGATGGGACTCGGGTTTTCAGTGGAGGATTTTTCACGCAATCCCCTCGACCTGTCCGGCGGGTTCCAGGTCCGTCTGCATCTTGCGAAACTGTTTGCCTCTGAACCGGACCTGCTTCTCCTCGATGAGCCGACAAACTACCTCGATATCATCTCTATACGATGGCTCACCAGGTTTCTGAAGGGGTGGAAAGGGGAACTTGTTCTGATCACTCATGATAGGGAGTTTATGGACGGGGTAACGACTCATACCATGTGCATCCACCGGAACAAGATACGGAAGATCGCAGGGCCCACACAAAAGCTCTTCAATCAGATACTCATGGAAGAGGAAGTCTATGAACTGACGAGGGTGAATGAAGAAAAAAAGCGCCGGGAGGTTGAGCAGTTCATAAACAGGTTCAGGGCCCAGGCAACCCGTGTGAGGCTTGTCCAGTCAAAGATAAAGGCTCTCCAGAGGAAGGAGAAGCTCGAAAAGATGTCCGGGGTCAAGGACCTTGAATTCGAATTCGCCCGGGCGCCTTTCAAAGGGAAAATGCTGATCGAGGCAAAAGATATCTCCTTTTCCTTTGAGCCGGAAGGCCCTCCGCTTATAGACGGGCTGGACATCTCCATCGGGAAAAAAGACCGGATAGCGGTCGTCGGGAAAAACGGGAAGGGCAAGACAACGCTTTTGAGTCTGCTTGCAGGTGAGTTACAGCCCCTCAGGGGTGAAGTGCTCCACCATTCACAGGCAAGGCTGGGCTATTTCGGCCAGACCAATATACAGCGGCTCGACGTTGAAAAGACCGTGGAAGAAGAGATACTCGACGCCATGCCGGAGTATAACAGAGGCACTGCGAGGACCATTTGCGGCGTCATGATGTTCGAGAGCGATACCGCGCTCAAGAAAGTCGCAGTGCTTTCCGGCGGTGAGAAAAGCCGGGTGCTCCTTGGCAAACTTGTCGTCAGCCCTGCAAATCTTCTCCTGCTGGACGAGCCGACTAATCACCTGGACATGGAATCCGTAGACTCGCTGCTCGCAGCGATAGAAGCATTTGAAGGGGCTGTTATGATCGTCACCCATAGCGAGATGATCCTGAATGCGATTGCTACAAGGCTCATTGTGTTCGATGACAATACGGTGAAGGTTTTTGAGGGCACGTACCAGGATTTCCTTGACAGGAGCGGATGGTCGGATGAAGAGGAGACGGCAGTCCGCAGCAGCGGGAATTCCGCGCACAAGAACAATGGCGCAAAAAGAAAGGATTTGAAAAGAATAAAGGCCGAACTGATCAATGCCCGTTCGAGAACGCTCGGACCCCTCCAGTCAAAAATATCCGAAACAGAAGAGCAAATCATGCTTCTTGAACAGCAGATCGAAGAGGATACCCAGGCTCTTGTTGACGCCTCGGTAAAAGGGGATGGGGAGGCGATCAGGAAATTGTCCATATCCCTGCGTGGGTCGAAAGAGAAAATCGATATCCTTTTCGACAAACTTGAGAAACTTACCGATGAGTTCGATGCAAAAACAAGAGAATTCGAGGAACGGCTCGGCACAATACAGGTATCAGGCGGTTAACCTGCTGAATTCTATAAACTCAATGTTTGTCATCCTCCGGCTTGACCGGGGGATCCAGAATGCATTGAAATCACTGGATTCCCGTCTTCACGGGAATGACGAATTTTTGTCGGAATCGTACTGCATGGACAGGTCTGAATAGTGAGGGCATAAAATTAATGAAGCCATAGTAAGGATCAGCTTGATTGGACAACCTGTATAACAGGCATTTCTACTTCTGCCTTAATGCTTCCAGGTGACCGTTTATCCTTCTATGGCCTCAGAATATGTCTTGCGACCCCAGGTCCGGAATCCCTTAAGCTCTTTTGTTTAAGTGGGTGCTTCGGGAGATGCTTCAGGCTTCCTCCTCGCTGCTGGAGGCTTGCTCACCGCATCTCACTCCCAGCTCCCTTTCAAAGAACTTGATCCTCAGGTTTTATCCCGTCCTGAGTATCGCAATTTCCTGCTCTTCTTACTTTTAAGTTTACTCTTTCCGCGCAGAATATCAAGGATCAAAATCCGGAGTTTTCATGCAAAGAACAACAGTCTCTGCCCATTAAGTTATGCTCGCGCTTTTTTCCTTTAAAAATTGCCGTTATTCACGCTTAAAATCATTTTTGAGTTATACATGGAAAAAGCTCCCCGTATTCTTCTCATGCGGAAGGTGCAATGTTCTCACAGGAACAAACGCGTATAAAGGTGTGTTTACTTTGACATGATTCAAGGGCAGACCCATTTTTTGTTATTTGAAATGTAAAGGCATGTGTCTTTGTTGTTATCCCTCGAAGTATCGCGGCGTCACTTTCTTGCGTCCTGCTATACGCTGATAGACTTCGTCGGAGTACCCGAGGGCGACAACCGCATGGATCTCCTCATCCGCAGGTATTCCGATGGACCGCTGGACCGAAGGATCTTTCTTCATGGCTGCAACGGCATATCCAATGAGACAAGAACCGAGCCCCATGCTATGCGCCGCGAGCAGGATATTCTGTGTTGCGAGCAGTGCGTCTTCAGCCGGGCTGCTTGCCCCCGGTTTCGATCCTACGAGAATAACAGCCGTGCTGCCATGAAACAGCCGGTCCTTGCCCGATTCATGCCATTCTTCAAGCGCCTCCTTCACCTTACGGTAATATCCGCGGTAATATGCATCGAGTTCTCCTTTGCCTATCAGTTTGAGGAACATGCGAAGCAGGGTCTTTTCCGCGGTGGCGTTCAACCTTTCGAAAAAGGAGGCGACATGTTTTGCAAAGGCCTGCACCGCCTTCCTTTGAGGCAGGATGGTGAAGGTCCAGGCCTGACTGTTCGTTCCTGAAGGCGCAGTGATGCCGATCTTCATGAGGTCTTCAAGCAGGGCCCTTTCTACGGGTTGGTCAGTGAAGTGACGGCAGGAACGGCGCGAGGCCATGAGCTGCACCAAAAGGGAGGTATTGTAATTTCCCGGCGGGAGCCACTGTTTTTCTGTGGTGAATGTTTTATACTGTGACATCTCTTCGTCAATTTCATGTACGCGGATCGCTTCCTGGGGACATACCGCTTCGCAATGTCCGCAGAAGATCGACTCCCCTCCCGAAGCAGTCGCTTTTTCTCCTCTGAGCGAGATTGTTCCTGTCGGGCAAACAATGGCACATAAGCCGCAGCCATTGCAAAGATCCCTGTCGATCTCTATTCTATTTTCTTCCATTTAAGCCTCCTTAAAAAAATCAACAAAGCAGAATATGATAACACTGCTGTCCAATCATTCCTAATCTTCCGTTTCTCTGAGGTTGAAGAACTCTGTGAACGCGTTTTATCTTGGGCACAATGGTACAAAGGGAAATCGCCATTTTTCATCGTACTTTTCCTATGCGATATTTCAGGTGGAGTTGACAATTTCATGAATAGCCTCCTAAAACACTCTTCAAACTTGATATAATGATGTTTTGGATAAGAATCGGTCAATCCTGTTATCCACAGCAAAAGGGATTAAAGATAAGGAGCGAATATTGTTATGAAAATATCGGTAATACTTGCTCACCCTGAT
>JAKLQR010000148.1 GCA_022013235.1 Thermodesulfovibrionales bacterium
GTATCCACACAACATGGTATTCTGTCCTATATACCGAATGCCCTGATAATCGGTTCTCCACAATTTATCAGTATACCAAAATATCTCCGGGCATCATTCACCCACGGGCAAGCCCGTGGAACTCTGATAACGTGTTAGAAAGAATAGACATTACTGATCAGATTTTCGAAAAAGCAATTGAAATAAAAGCTACAAATAGTCTTTCTGTGTGTGACAGTTGGATTATTGCGACGGCTATTGTAACCGGCTCTGTCCTCGTTCACAAAGATCCTGAGTTTGAACAGGTTAAAGGTATGGTAAAACTAAAAACACTTCCCTATAAATCAAACACAGAAAAAAAATCGTAAATTTGAAGCGCTTCATCTCACTGAGCACTATTATATTTATCTTTTATTGAAAAACAATGTATAAAACAGGCTCTATTTCACCCTGAACGCTTCCGTTCCTATTAAAATAACCACGATTGCAGAGAGCACCGCTTTTAGCGTCGCAGCGATAAAGCCTATTACAAAAGCCTTACCCCCGGCCTTTTTTAAGTCATCAAACGCTATGTTAAGACCGACGCCTGCAAATCCAACGGCAAAGAATATCTGAAGGAACTGCTTTCCAAAGATGGTTCTGTGTTCGTCTGTGAAAACACCAAGCTCATTCAGGGTGACCATTACAAAAAACCCTAAAATGAACAATGGGAACTTCTCCTTTATCACCTGCCATTTATTGATCTTTTCATGCCTGCCCTCAGCAGTCGCCTGTTTGATCACATAAAACCAGATGCAGAATATCACGACAATGGGAATAAACCCTACCCTGACTATGTTGATTATGTTTGCGGTGAGGAGTGAATCATGACCATACCATGTTGCAGCAGCAACTAATTGGGCTGTATTCAGTATTGCGGTTCCGACCCATGCGCCAAAGACCGGCTCCGACATCCCCAGTGCCTTGCCAATATAGGGAAAGGTAAAGAGCGCGACTGTTCCAAAGAGGAGTATCGTCCCCACTGCGTAGAAGAAGTCCCGCGGCTTGGCATTCACAACCGGGGCAACAGCAACAGCAGCCGAGACACCACAGATTCCTGTTCCGGCAGCCATGACCCCCATCAGGCCATCGTCCTGTTTCAGTCGTCTGCCGAGAAATGCTACAAGCACTGTAGTGCCGAATATGAAAATAAACACCAGTATGAGCGCAAAAACGCCAACCTTCAGAAGGTTGGACCACAAATAATACCCGCCGAGCAGGATAATGCCGGGCTTAATGATAGGTCTCGCCATGACTGCTCCAGGTTGAAAAAGTTTGGGTAGGCCGATGGTATTTCGTATGATCATCCCCCCCAGGAGAAGAACAGCCACATAGGTGAGCTGGAACTGTATCATCCTTTCGCCAAAACTGAATTTGGAAGAAATTTCTTTTGTTGTCGCAAGAGTCACGTAATCTTTTTCTTTCAGGAGGTGGGGTTTCTTGGGTTTTTCTTTTGTTTCGCCACGCTCGAATGCGGCGAGTTTCTCTGTATATTTTTCCTCACTTTTTGCCGCGTATTCTGCAAAAGATAAAAAAGGCTGCCCCTCCTTGGCATCATATGCCTTCAGAATCTTCTCGCTCTCCTGGTAGTCCTTCTGCCATTTATGTATTGATTGGTCCCATTGAAGGGCCATCCATCCAAGTATCATGCAAAGTATGAGCCCTGGAATGTATTTCACAATGCCACCATTTGTATCAGTCATTTATTTACCCCTCCATTAGAAAAACAATGACGGAAATGTTTTCGGTGTAATGACTCCTGCAAGCCCGAGGATTACAGTTATTGCGGCAAGAACGAGCACCCAGATATCTTCTTTTCTTTCAGCGGAAAATACTTTTTTTGCTTTCTCTTCAAATTCTTTGGTTTCTGCCATTTAACCCCTCCGTTGATGATTAAAATAACAGTTGTTTATAAACAATGCTCCCGGTATCTTACTTCATCACGAGAACCGGCACAGGTGAATGTTCAATTAGTCTTGCGGTAACGCTTCCTAGCGCAAATTTCCGTGCGCCATGCTTTCCATGAGATGCTGCGATTATCATATCCGCGCCTTCCCTTTTTGCAATCGCAATAATTGTTTCCGCAGGACTGCCTGTTTCCATGACCACCCTTGCAGTCACGCTTTCCTTTGTAAATTTCTCCTGAGCGTTTGCAGTGATAGTTTTTGCTTCTTTTGTCTGGAGGTCCCGTACAACATTGCAGTCAATCTCTGTCAGCCCTATCGGACAGAAATCTTCGATCACATTTACACAGATGATTTCAGTTTCCTCTTTCTTCGCAAGCTCTATAGCTTTGTCTATCGCTTTTTGGGAAAAAATGGACCCATCGTCTGCAACAATTATCTTTTGCACCGTTCACCCTCCCCCCTTTCATTTTTGATTTTTGCGTCATATGCCCCAGGTCACTCATTTATAAATTACACCCTTAAAACAATATAATCAAGAAACACCCTTAAATTATTACTTCATTAATTGCAGGACGATTGCGACTGCTATCAGGGCTGCAAGACCAATTCCTTCCGCAATGATGATTATCATAGCTATCCTTCTCTGA
>JAKLQR010000149.1 GCA_022013235.1 Thermodesulfovibrionales bacterium
AGCCCTATCGCATAAGGATGCTTTGGGTCTGCGAGCAGGTCCCGGACGCCTGAAAGCTCCACAATCCTGCCTGCATACATAATCGCGGCCTGCTCCGCATTTTCGGCGATCACCCCGATATCATGGGTTATCAGCAGCATGGCCATTTTTCTCTGTTCCCTGAGGGTTCTGAGCAGTTCCAATATCTGAGCCTGTATCGTCACGTCTAGGGCTGTTGTCGGTTCGTCGGCAATAAGGAGCGAGGGATTGCAGGCAATCGCCATTGCGATCATGACCCTCTGCCTCATGCCGCCGGACATCTGATGGGGATATTCCCGTATCCTGACTTCGGGTGAGGGAATTTTTACTGCTCTGAGCAGCTCAACGGTTTGTGAGAAAGCCTCTTTGTTGGTGAGACCCATGTGTGTGGTGAGGACCTCGGCGATCTGGTAACCGATGGTGAGAACCGGATTGAGCGAGGTCATGGGTTCCTGAAAGATCATCGAAATCTCTTTTCCCCTCAGCCTTCTCATCGATTCCCTGTCAAGACCGAGCAGGTTATTCCCCTGAAAAATGATTTTCCCTTCAGCGTAGGCATTATGGGGGAGGATTCCCATGACGGCGTGTGCAGTGAGGCTCTTCCCGCATCCGCTCTCTCCGACAAGGCCGAAGACCTGAGCCTCTGCGATCGTGAAATCGAGGGAGGAAACAACCTTTACCGGCTTGTGCGAAGACCTGAAGGATATTTCAAGGTCCCTTACCTCAAGGAGGGACACCGCGGGCTATTTTACCTCTTTTTTCAGAAGCTTCAGATATGCATCCGCTTCTTTCAGATTGGGGTTCTGTTCCAGGGCCTTCTCCCATTCCTCGAATGCCAGGCCCGTAAGTCCTTTCATGTAATAGCTCAGGCCGAGCTGAACCCATGCAGGACCATAGTGCTTATTGAGTTCCTTTGCTTTCACGAAATACGGAATAGCTTCATCAATCAAACCCTTGTTTCTCAGCGCAATGCCAAGCTTGGTATGGACATCGGGAAGGCGGGAGAACATCCTGATGGCTTTTCTATATTCTTCTATCGCCTCATCATTCATTGCGAACTCGAGATAAATGTTGCCGACTTTATAGTGTTCGTTGGCGATCTTCCCGGCGATGAAAGGGTCCATTGCAGTAGGCGTAGGATGGGCGATCTGTGCCGCGCGGGAAAAAACCTCCTGGCCTTTCTTGAATTCACCCATGTTGTTGAAGGTGATCGCGAGGTTCAGTGAGGCTTCCGTGTAGTTCGGATTCAGTTCGAGAGCCTTTTTGAAATATTCCGAAGCACCCTTGAAATCACCCCTGTGATGTGCGATGATGCCAAGTTTGTTGTGCACATCGGCATAATGGGGATGAGTGCTGACGATATTTTTCAAAAGGGGTTCGGCTTCCGGGTATTTGCCGGTATCGAAAAGTTCTATCGCGCGTTCGTAGATATCTTGTGGTTCCATTAGATATGAAGTATAGGGAGTAAAAGAATTGTTTGTCAAGGGAACGGAGAGCCCTTCATCACCGTTTTAAGAATAAAGTTTTCATCCGATCTGTGATCAGTATATCATCGTTTGCAATGAATTCTCACGCGGTTCGGGGGAGGGTGATTGTCAAACTCGTTGATATCCTGTAAGGTGTATACTATGAGTACGACTTATAAGTACCTTAAATTTGGCACCTTCCTGCTTCAAAAAAAGCTGATCACCGAAATGGACATCATCAGCGCGCGGTTTTTGCAAGTCAAGAATAACCGCAAGATTGGAGAAATCGCGAAAACGAAGGGCTGGCTCACCGATGACGACATCCACCGTATTGTGATCATTCAGGAGGATGCCTATGAAAAATTCGGCGAGATCGCTGTCAGGGAGAAGCTTCTCTCTCAAGCACAAGTTGATATGATACTGAAGGAACAGAAAGATTCTTACATCTATTTCGGGGAGGCGCTCGTAAAAATCGGGGTTATTAATGAAGCGCAGCTCATAGAGGAACTCAAGGAATTCAACCGCCTGAAGCTTGAAGCATCATAACTTATCCAACCCCTTTTATTCTTTCCTCCCCCGGTGTATTGCGACTATCCCGCCTGCCAGATGTCTGTAGCCGACATCCTTCCATCCTGCCGATTCGAAAGTCCTGCAGAGTTCGCGGGGAGAGGGGAAATCTTTGATCGTCTTGCCCAGATACCGGTATGCGCCGGGATCTGATCCGAGCAGGAGAGAGACAAAAGGCACGAACTTTAAAAGGTAGAAAGAATAAATTTTCCTGAAGAACGCATTCTCAGGCTGGCTGAACTCAAGACAGACAAAACAGCCTCCGGGCCGAGTCACACGGTAGAATTCCTGCAATGCCTTGTGCCTGTTGTTGATGTTTCTCAGGCCGAAGGTGATCGTGACCGCGTTGAATTCTTCATCACTATACGGAAGCTGTTCGGCATCTGCTTCACGGAAGGTGAGGCGGTCGTTCAGTCCTGCCTGCGTGCTTTTTTTCTCTGCAATTTCGAGAAGCCGGGGGGAGAAATCAACCCCATGCACCCGGACATTTCCCTTCCAGAACCTGCAGAGTTCGATTGCCATGTCTCCCGATCCCGTACAGACATCGAGGATATTCTCGCAACGAATTCTGCCGGTCTCCTCTGCAACTTTTTTCCGCCACCGGATATCAAGTCCGAGGCTGAGCAGATGATTGAGCCGGTCATACCGCGGAGCGATCCGGGAAAACATCCGCGACACTTTGCCCGCATGCCGTTCTTCGTGATCAACATAGTTGTCTGATTTACGCACCATATTATTTTTTATATTTTGTTGCAATAGATTGCTATCAAAAATATTCGTGTATAGGGATATGGCTCAATTTCCGAATCAAAATAAACTCCCTCTTTCTCTGTGCAACCCTTTTTCTGACTTTAATCAAAGAATTCCTCGATGCTCTGCATCGGGGTTAATGTTTTCCTTATTTTGTCATTCCCGCTTGTCGGGAATCCTTCTGGGGTAATGCGTTATACACAACAATACTGTAAAGCAAAAAGAAAGATTCCGGACAAGCCGGAATGACATCTTTGATACCTCGCAGCTCTGCTGCGGGGTAGTTTATTGGTAGTGAACTGTTGAAAGCCGAGACCTCCGCTTCGTCTTCGGTTCCCGAAAGGCAAAGCCTATTCGGGATTACCCGTGATTTTGATTCGGAAATTGAGTCATATCCCTATTTTCGGTGTGTTCATAACTACAATTGTTGCTTCAACAGGGTCTTCTTCCTCAGTTTTGCACACTGACATGCTTTTTTCTTCCCGCTCATTACCTTTTTCAGACTCTCAAGAATGATCTTCCCGACATTCAGCGCTTCCTGATAGAAAATATCCTTTAATTCGGCATGGCTCCAGTCGGGACCGATTCCCTCAGCCCTGTTGACGACGAGATATATGCCGGTGTAGCAAGCCCCGATTTCCCGCGCGAGATACACTTCGGGACAGAGCGTCTGTCCGATGACATCTGCGCCGAACGACCCGATCATTTTAACTTCGGCCCTGCTCTCGAAATGCCGTCCGTCCGTCGCCGCATACACTCCGCCATGAATTTTCCGGTCAGGGAAGAGTCCTGCGGCGGTTCGGTCAAGGATTCCGGAGAGGTACGGACAGATTGGGTCCCGCATGATGAGCAGATAGTTGTCTGAAAGGTGTACGTCTTTGCGCATTGAAAGGTCTATATAGTCATCCGGTATGAAGAAGTCGCATAATCCGAAATCTCTTGCGACAGAGCCGACCCCGCCCTCTGCAAGGATGGTTTTGACGCCTGCCTTCTCCAGCACCCAAAAGACCTGTCGGGATGCATCTGCACGCTTGACCCCCGCTCGCCAGCCGTGCATCTTCACGGTAAGCGCCGGTTCTCCCTGGACCGAGAAAAATGTGAACTCGGGACTGTCTCCGAAGGGTGTCGAAAGAACCTGTTGCCCCAGCACCTTTACTCCCGGCATATGCAGGTCCTCGGGAAACCGAAGCGAGAAGGTGCCGGACCCGCCGATATAAGCTATCCGGGCTTTTGGGATATGTTTCTTAACCTTTTCAGACATTACTGAATGAACCCTCTCGATTCATCAACAGTCTATGATATACAACAGATAGAGTATTTTTGCGGATTTATCCCGATTCTTATCGGGATACCTCATCTGTTGTGTTTATCCGTAAATTTATGAATCATATGCACTGAAAACTCTCAGTATATTGAACTCCGTATCCCTTTGTGCCGGGACCTTCCCTGCTTTTTGAATAAGATCTACCATTTCTTCGACGGTAATCCTGTGTGATATGCCGGCTGCTCTTACCACATTTTCTTCGATCATGATGCTCCCGAGATCATTTGCGCCGAATGAAAGACAGAGCTGTCCTATATCTTTTCCCTGGGTGACCCAGGAACCCTGGACATTCGAAAAATTATCGAGGAAGAGGCGGCTTATCGCAAGAGTCCGCAGATATTCAAGGGAAGACACCGGTTTTCCTCCAAGGGGCGTATTCCCGGGCTGGAACGTCCACGGGATAAAGGACATGAACCCGCCGGTCTTGTCCTGAAGGTCACGGATTTTCTGGAGATGAAGAATCCGCTCTTCAACTGTTTCCACCGTGCCGAACATCATGGTCGCGGTTGTCTTAAGATTCAGCCTGTGGGCTTCTTCCATTACCTCCAGCCATTGTGAGGACGAGATCTTCTTCGGGCTGATCTTCTGCCTGACCCTGTCGACCAGCACCTCGGCGCCGCCGCCGGGAAGTGAGTCGAGGCCTGCATTCATAAGCTCCTGCAATGTCTCTGCGAGAGTCATCCCCGATGACTCTGCGATATATACTATCTCCGGCGGAGAGAGGCTGTGGATTCTGATATTGAATTTTTCTTTTATCCCTGAGAACATTTTCGTGTAATACTCAATGGTCAGATCAGGGTTTATCCCTCCCTGAAGCATCACCTGGGTGCCGGAGAGCTGAACAGTCTCTTCGATCTTCTTTTCGATCTCTTCCCGGCTCAACACATAGGCCTCGGGATGACCCTTCGGCCTGTAGAACGCACAGAAAGAACACTGGTTCCTGCAGATATTTGTGTAGTTGATGTTCCGGTCGATAAGAAAGGTCACGATTTCTTCCGGATGTTTCTGCCGACGGACTGCATCTGCTGCTTCCCCGAGTTCCAGAAGACCGGCATGTGCGAAGAGAGCCGCCGCTTCGTCGAAGCTTATGCGTTTCTGCGCGGATGCTTTCCCCAGAACAGTCTTTATATTCACGGGCTCACGCCTGCAGGGGAGATGGTGAATTCCAGTTCGGGTACTGCTTCAATCTCCCTGATCTCTGCCGCCATCCGATAGAAATGGAGAAGTCCCTCCCGGTATGGTTTATCGAAATCAAACCGCAGGGACCTGAAATATTCCATTAAGAACTCCGCGGTGAAGGGCTCCCATTTCGCGGCATATTCTGCGATTTCAGCGAGGTGCTCCATGGAATACTCCATTGATCTTTTGAACATATCAAAGACCTGGTCAGAGAATGCAGACCGTGTCCCGGCAAAGCTGCGGGTTAAGGCCCAGACTGCGTACACCATTTTTTCACCCGACAACTTTTTCCATTCTGACCCCAGATCGTAGATATAAAAACCCCCGGGATTGACGGAATAGTGCAGCGCTGCATCGCCTATAAGCAGGGTGGCATCAGTTTCGCCGGAGATTGTATTCACGTCGGGAGGACAGAGAAAATATTCGGGGAACACATTATAACCGTGCTTGAGAACAAGCTTTAGCAATACATGTGACGTGGAAGATGCGCCGGTCAGCCCTACTCTTTTTCCTGACAGTTCTTCAATCGGGAAACGGCTGATAAGGAGGATGCTTTTCACCGCCCCGTCAGAGCTCACGGTAAAATCCGGGAAAAGAACGAGCGACTCCGCGTGGCGCGCATACTCGATAGAGGAAATCGGGGAAACGTCGAGTTCGCCCCGCAAAAGCTTCTCGTTCAATGCGGTGGGAAGGCCCCTGATAAGTTCGATATCCAGAAGAGCATGGCTTTTTACCAGTCCGTAATACAGGGGGAGGCAGTTCAGAAACTGTATATGACCAACCCTAGGTCTCAACAGGTACCCCTTGCCCGCCATTGTTATAAACCCTGATGACATTGTAGAGAGTATCCCGTTCAACAGGGATTCTTCCTGCCTCGGTGATCAAAGACAGCAGTTCATCCCGCGATATGGATTGGTCGGTCTCGGCGCCTGCGGCGTGGGTAATCTTCTCTTCGACCACCGTCCCGTCGAGGTCGTCAACACCGAAGAGAAGAGAAAGCTGGGCGACCTTCAGCCCGAGCATGATCCAGAAAGCTTTTATATGATCGAAGTTATCGAGGACGAGCCTTGAAATCGCAAGCGTCTTCAGACTTTCAAAAGCGGTCGGCTTTTTTAATTCCGGCAATTCTGTGTTCTGCGGATGAAATGGCAGGGGGATGAAAGATTGAAACCCTCCTGTTTCATCCTGGAGTTCCCTGAGGGTCAGGAGATGATCGATGCGTTCCTCAGGACTCTCGATATGACCGAAAAGCATGGTGGCATTCGATTTGAGACCAAGGCTGTGCGCTGTCTTCATCACTTCCAGCCACTCATTGCTGCTTGCCTTTTTCGGACAGACTGCCTCCCGGACCCGGTGGTTCAGTATCTCGGCGCCCCCTCCGGGGAGAGAACCCAACCCGGCATCCTTCAGTTTCAGGAGCACGTCTCTCTTCGAGAGCTTCGCTATCTTCGCGAAATAATCAATCTCTACCGCAGTGAATGCCTGGATATGCACCTCGGGCATCTCCTGCTTGAGCGAGGAAATCGCGTCGAGATAATACTCGAACGGGAGATCGGGATGGAGCCCGCTCACAATATGGAACTCTGTTATGCCGAGATGTCTGGCCGACCGGGCTTTTTCGAGCACCTCGTCGAGAGACATTGCATATGCATCGGCATCGTTTTTGTCCCTGCTGAACGCGCAGAATTTGCAGCGTGATACGCAGATATTCGTCAGGTTGATATGCTGGTTCACATTAAAAAAGACCTGTTGTCCTGTCTTCCGTTCTTTTGCTCTGTCTGCGAGGCGGCCAAGCTGGAGAATGTCATTCGAGTCCATGAGCGTCATGGCGTCCTGCTTTGTGAGGCGTTCAGCGTTTTCGATTTTTTCTGCCATCGCATGTAAGTTATTCTTTGTCATATCCGGCACCTCATATTACTAAAAAACGTATTAATACAATTAAACTTTTTTAAGCATCCTGTCATTCCGGCTTGTCCGGAATCTTTTTTCGAGTTCAAAAAAAGCGGGAAAGACTCCCGACAAGCGGGAGTGACAGAACAAGTGATCTTATGCACGTAAATCCCCTTCCTGCTCTTTCTTCCATGCTTTAAAAAGCGTATGTTCGATCCTTAATGAATTCAGGACTTTACCTACGACAAAATTGATCATGTCGTCGATTGTTTTCGGATGATGATAGAAAGCCGGCATCGCGGGAAGAATCTGTGCGCCTGCCTTTGCTGCCTGCACCATATTTTCGAGGTGGATGAGATTAAGCGGGGTCTCCCGGACGAC